>DATBGF010000743.1:0-9695 GCA_036558145.1 Acidimicrobiales bacterium | reverse complement strand
GGCGGGATCCAGCTCATGATGATGCGGATCAGGACGATGAGCAGGTAGAGCTGGATCGCGATGCAGACAAGGCTGAGCATGGGGTGGATCAGGCTCCCGGCGGTGGGGCGGGTGACGACGTCAGGCTTCGTAGCCTCGCTCGCGGAGACGGCGCCGTTCCTCGGGTGAGACCTCTACGTCGCTGGGAGTCAGAAGATAGACCTGGGTGGCGACGCGCTCCATCTGGCCCCCCAGGCCGTAGCAGAGCCCGCTCGCGAAATCGATGATCCGCCGGGCGAGATCGCGCTCCACGCCCTGCAGGTTGAGGATGACCGGGACGTTCACCTTGAACTTGTCGGCCACCTCCTGGGCGTCGTTGAACGACGTCGGGCCGATGACCGACGGCTTGGAGGTGCCCACCGGGAGGGGGCGCACCACCGCGCCGCGGCTGCGTGACGGGCGCTCGGACGCCGAGCCCGACGTGGCGGCGGTCCGGCGGCTCGGGGCGTGCTCGTCGGCGCCGTGCTCGGCGTTCGACCGCGTGGCGTGGCCGCCGGCGCTGCCGTTGCCGTTGCGCGTGCCGCCCTCGTCGACCCCGGACGGGGTGAGCGTGCGGACCGCCCCGGAGGGCTCCGGGTCGTGCTGCACGTCGCCCGCGCCGGTGCGTCGCACCGCGGGGCGCGGCGTCACCGGCCGCTGGTGCTCGCCGGTGACATCGAAGTCGTCGTACTCGTCATCGGGGCCGAGCCCCAGGTAGAGCATCGCCTTGCGCCACATCGATGCCATGTGTCCTCCACCGGCCGTGCTGAACCCTAGTGTCGCGCCCCGCCTTCCAAGGGGCGCGGACCGAACAGCCCGCGACCGACGCGCACGATGGTGGCGCCCTCCGACAGGGCCACCTCGTAGTCGTCGGTCATCCCCATGGAAGCCTCGGACAACCCCAGCCGATCGCGCAGCTCGCGCGCAGCGTCGAACACCGGGCGCGCGCCCTCGGGCGGGCCGGCCGGTGCCATCGCCATGATCCCCCGCACGTCGAGCCCGCAGTCCCGGAGCCCGTCGACGAGTGCCGGCGCCTCCGCCGGCTCGCATCCCCCCTTGGTCGCCTCCCCGGCCACGTTGACCTGGACCAGCACGGCCGCCCCCGGCGCCACCCGGGCGATCGCGGCGCCCAGCGCCAGGCGGTCGACGCTGTGCCACAGGGCGACGTGGGGCGCCGCCTTGCGCACCTTGTTGCGCTGCAGGCGCCCGATGGCGTGCCAGCGCGGCGGTTCGCTGCCGGCGGGCCCGGGGTCCCCGGCCAGCTCGTCCGCCTTGGCCACCAGCTCCTGCACGTAGCTCTCGCCGATGTCGGCCAGCCCGGCGGCCAGCGCGTCGCGGACCACCTCGGCGCCGAACCCCTTGGTCACCGCCACCAGCGTGACGCGGTCGGGATCGGGCGCCGCGGCGCGGATGCGCTCGCGCACCTCCGCGACGCGGGCCGCGAGATCAGAGGCCACGATGACGGCCACGTCGCCTCGCCGCCGCCCCCTACTTGAGGAACGACGGAACGTCGAACTCGTCGTCGCCGTCGAGGTCGAGATCCTCGACCGACGGGCCGCGGGTGAGCGCTTCGAGCTCTTCGTCGACCCCCAGGCGGCCCGAGCCGTTCGTGTGGTGGCGGGACAGGGAGTGCCCGGCCGACGTGTCGCGGTCGTCCCAGCGGTCGAAGCCGGCGGCGATGACCGTGACCCGGACCTCGTCGCCCATCTCGTCGTCGATGATCGAGCCGAAGATGATGTTGGCGTCGGGGTGGGCCACGCCGTGGATGACCTCGGCGGCCTCGTTCACCTCGAACAGCCCGAGGTCGCTGCCGCCGGCGATGGTGAGCAGGATGCCGCGGGCGCCCTCGATCGAGGCCTCGAGCAGCGGGCTGGAGATGGCGTTGCGGGCGGCCTGGAGTGACCGGCCCTCGCCCGAGCCGTACCCGATGCCCATGAGCGCCGAGCCGGCGTTGCTCATGATCATCTTCACGTCGGCGAAGTCGGTGTTGATGAGGCCGGGCGTGGTGATCAGGTCGGTGATGCCCTGGACGCCCTGGAGCAGCACCTCGTCGGCCATCTTGAAGGCGTTGACCATCGACGTCTTCTCGTTGGACACGGTGAGGAGCCGGTCGTTGGGGATGACGATGAGGGTGTCGACCTTCTCCTTGAGGCGCTGGATGCCCTGCTCGGCCTGCACGGCCCGGCGCCGGCCCTCGAAGGAGAACGGGCGCGTCACGACGCCGATGGTGAGCGCACCGAGGCCCTTGGCGATCTCGGCCACGACGGGCGCCCCGCCGGTGCCGGTGCCGCCACCCTTCCCGGCGGTGATGAACACCATGTCCGCGCCCTTGAGGATCTCCTCGATCTCGTCGCGGTGCTCCTCCGCGGCCTGCCGGCCGACCTCGGGATCGCTGCCCGCGCCGAGCCCGCGGGTGAGCTCGCGGCCGATGTCGAGCTTGGCGTCCGCGTCGCTCATCAGCAGTGCCTGGGCGTCGGTGTTGATCGCGATGAACTCGACGCCCTTGAGGCCCGCGTCGATCATCCTGTTGACGGCATTGACGCCGCCACCCCCGATACCGACCACCTTGATCACGGCCAAGTAGTTCTGCGGATTGCCGGCCATGGGTCGTGCCACCTCACAATCAGGGGTCTTCACCGGGGAGAACTGGTCCACCCGGACCGCCATAGACCCGGGCGGGTCGCCTGAAACTACCAAGGCCGGAGCCCCCCTCGACACCGGCTCAATGTCAAGTTAAGGTCGATACTTTTCCTCAACCTCTGGTAGTTCTCCGCAGACTACGAACACCTCTGGTCACGGGTCAAGGCCGGACTTCCGGGAACTCGGACATCCAGCGTTTCCAGGCAGGACACATCCACGTCGGAAAGAACCGTCTTGGCCGCTGTGACCTTGGCTTCCAGCTCCTCGGTCGACCCGAAGCGGATGGACCCTCCCTCGACCAGATCGGCGTCGAGATTTGTGGACACCGACGCCACGACCCCCGGCAGGCGTTCACGGAGAGCGGTCGCAACCTCCAGAGCGTCCCGAGCGTCGCCCGACAGCCGCTCGCCTTCGTGCATCCGGCCCCGGATGCCGGTCAGCACCAGCGGTGCGTCACCGCCGGCGGCCGCCGCGTCGGGCGCCCAGGGCTCGATGCTGAGCACCCGGCCGCGGGCGTCGACGAGCGCGGCCCGATCGTCCCCGACCTGGACGATCGCGGCCACCGAGCGCTCCGTCACCTGGATGCGGACGGCGGAGGGCCAGTCGCGGGTGACCTTGGCGCGGTCCACCCAGGGCAGCTGCTCGACCCGGTGCGCCACGGCGCCCAGGTCGACGCCCACCAGGGCGTCACCGTGGTCGATCCCGGCGGCCCGCAGCACCGCCTCCTTCGACGTGTGGTCGGTGCCGGCCACCGTGACCTGGTCGACGTCCAGCAGCGGCGACTGGGTGGCGGCCACGGCGGCCACTCCCAGCGCGAGGACGCCGAGGACCACCATGGCCCGCCGGAGCCGGCGGCGCCCTGCGCCCCGGCGCACCGAGATGCGCCGCGAGCGCATCCGAGGGTCCACGGCCACGGCGGGTGCGCCAGCCGCCACGGTGACGTTACCCTCACCCTCGACCTGAGGTTCAGAGTTCCCCTTGTCCTGGGGGCCTTCGTCATCTGCCATGGTCTTTCAACCCTCGACTCGTGATTGAGAGTTGGACTCGAAGCCGACCAGCCGCGTCTCCGGCACCAGGTCGACGCCGGTGGCCTCGGCCACCCGGCGGCGCACCTCCCCCATGAGCGCCCAGACATCGTCGGCCGAGCCGCCGGGATCGGCCTGGAAGAAGTTGGCATGCTTGGTCGACACCGACGCGGTGCCCCGGCGCAGTCCCTTGCACCCGGACACGTCGATCAACCGGCCCGCCGAGTCGCCCGGCGGGTTGGTGAACACCGAGCCCGCGTTCTGGCCGCCCGGCTGGTTGGCCCGGCGCCACCCGACGATCTCCGACAGGGTCCGCTCCCCTGCTTCCCGGTCGCCCTCGGCCAGGCCCACCGTCGCGCCCACGACCACCTGTGCGGGCCCGACGGCCGACCGCCGGTACCCGAGCGCCAGGTCCGCTGCGGGCACGACCCGGGCCGCGCCCCCGGCGCCGAGGTCGGCGATCTCGGCTTCGATCAATGTGGCGGCCACGTCCGATCCGTGGCCGCCCGCGTTCATGCGGACCGCGCCGCCGATCGAGCCCGGAACGCCGACGGCCCACTCGAAGCCCGTCAGCCCGGCCCGGACCGTCTGGCGGGCCACCACCGGCAGGGCCGCGGCTCCCCCGGCGCGGACCCGGGTGCCGTCGATGTCCACCGTGGCGAACCCGTCGCCGAGGACCACGGCGATGCCGCCGAAGCCGGCCTCGGCCACCAACAGGTTCGATCCCTTCCCGATCACCAGCACGTCGAGCCCGCTGCCGGCGACGGCCCCGGCCACCGCGGCCAGGTCGCCGGCCGACACCGCCTGGACCAGCAGGGCGGCAGGCCCACCGACCTTGTAGGTGGTGAACGGGCCGAGCGCCACGTCCCGGCGGGCCCGCTCGCCGAGGAGGGCGGCGGCCCGCTCCACGGCCTCGGGCCCGGCGGTCACGTCCGGGCCTCCAGCCGGGACACGATGCGGGGCGGCAGGGCCGTCAGGTCCCCCGCCCCCAGGGTCAGGCACAGGTCGCCCGGCCGCAGCACCGACGACAGCCACAGCTCGACGTCGTCGAGGCCCGGCAGCCAGGCCACCCGCGCCCAGGGGTGGGACTCGAGCACCGCGTCGACCAGCAGCTTGCCGGTGACCCCGGGCCGCGGGGCCTCGCCCGCGGCGTAGATGCCGGTGATGGCCAGGAGGTCGGCGTCCACGAAGGCATCAGCGAAGTCGCGCCAGAGCGACTCGGTGCGGCTGTAGCGGTGGGGCTGGAACACCGCCACCACCCGCGCCCACGGGCCCCACGCCGCGGCGGCCAGCGCCGCCGCCACCTCGGTGGGCAGGTGGTCGTAGCTGTCGACCAGCGTCACGCCCGCCGCCTCGCCCCGCAGCTCGAAGCGCCGGGCCACGCCCGAGAACGCGGCCAGGGCGGCGGCGCCGTCGGCCAGGGGGACGCCGAGGGTGTGGGCGGCGGCCAGCGCGGCGGTGGAGTTGCGGGCGTTGTGGACGCCGGGCGCGGCGGGCACCACCACCTCGACCCGCTCCCCCGCGTGCTCCACGGCGAAGCGCACGCCGCTGCCCGCCGGCGCCGGATCGACGACGCGGTAGTCGGCACCCTCGGCGAGGCCGTAGGTCAGGGGCGTGCCCGCCGCCTCCACCAGCCGCCGGGAGCCCTCGTCGTCGGCGCACAGGATGCTCGGGCCCGCCACCGCGGCCACGAAGCGCCGGAACCCGTCCCGCAGCGCGGCCTCGCCGCCCCAGTTCTCCAGATGGTCGGGCTCGACGTTGGTCACCACCGCGGTGCCCGCCCCGAGGGACAGGAACGTGGCGTCGCTCTCGTCCGCCTCCACCACCAGCGGGCCGGCACCGCCCCATGCCGCGCCCCGGCCCAGATGGGCGATGCGGGCGCCCACGACCCAGCCCGGGTCCCGGCCGGTCCCGGCCAGCACCGTGGCCAGCAGGGCCGACGTCGTGGTCTTGCCGTGGGTGCCGGCCACCGCGACCGTGTCCCGCCCGGCGCACAGGGCCGCCAGGGCCGCGGCCCGGTGGACGACCGTGACACCCCGGTCCCGGGCCGCCACCACGTCGGGGTCGCCGGCCGGGGTCGCCGTCGAGGTGATCACCGCCTCGACCTCGGGATCGAGCGGGGGCCGGTCGGGACCGGTGGTGACGGCCACGCCCAGCCCGGCCAGCAGGTCCAGGAACGGCGTGGCGGCCGCGGGGTCGTGGCCGCTGACCCGGTGGCCGCTCTCGGCCAGCAGGGTGGCCACCGCGCTCATCCCGGCGCCGCCGACGTTGGTCACGTGCAGCCTTCGGGGGGCCGACAGGTCGAGGGCATCAGCCACGGGCGTGCGCCTCCACCAGCGCGGCGATCTCGTCGGCGGCCCCGGGCCGGGCCGCGGCCCGCGCCGCGGCCGACATCGCGGCCAGCCGGCGCGGGTCGGCCAGCAGGGCGTCGACCTCGTCCACCAGGCGTGCGCCGGTCAGCTCGGCGTCGGCGACCACCACGGCCGCCCCCGCGGCCTCCATGTGGCGGGCGTTGGCCGTCTGGTGGTCGGCGGTCACGAACGGGGACGGGATCAGCACGGCGGGCAGCCCGGCGGCCAGGAGCTCGAAGCTGGTGCTGGAGCCCGATCGGCACACGGCCACCTCGGCCGCGGCCATCGACGTCGGCATGTCGTCGTCGTAGCGCAGCGCCTGGTAGTGCAGCGGCGCCGCCTCGGTCACCGGCGGTCCGCCGCCCGTGATCTGGTCCCAGTCGCGCTCGCCCACCACGTGGCGGAGGTGGAGGTCGGCCCTTCCGGCCCAGCGCCGGGCCGCGTCCAGCGCCGCCTGGTTGATGCGCAGCGCCCCCAGCGAGCCGCCGAAGACGAGGATCAGCCGGCGCCCGGGCTCGACACCGAGCTTGCGGCGGGCGGCCTCGCCGTCCCGGGCCCGGTCGATGGCCAGGATCTCGGGCCGCACCGGGTTCCCGGTCACCACCCCCCGGGGCAGCGGCGTGTCGGGGAACGACACGGCGCACGCCTTGGCGAACCGGCTCACCAGCCGGTTGGCCGCACCGGGCATGGCGTTCTGCTCGGCCACCACGATGGGGACCCGGCGCAGCACTGCGGCCAGGGCGCAGGGCACGCTCGCGTAGCCGCCCACCGACACGACCACCCGGGGCCGGCGCCTGCCCACCAGCCGGAAGGCCCGGCCGAAGGCCACGACCAGCGCCCCCAGGGACTTCACGTTCTGCCAGCTCAGCTTGCGCTGCAGCCCCCGGCCCGGCAGCAGCGTCAGCTCGAAGCCGGCCGCCGGCACCAGCCGGGCCTCGATGCCGCGCTCGCTGCCCACCATCTCGATGGACGACTGCTTGTGGCCCCGCGCCACCAGCGCCCGGGCGATGGCCAGGGCCGGCTGCACGTGGCCCGAGGTGCCGCCCCCGGCGATGAGGGCGTAGCACTGCCGGGCGTGGGCGGCGTCGCCCGTGCTCATGGCTCGCTCGTGCTCATGGCGGGCTCGCGCGGCCGCGCCCCGGGGACGGCGTCGGGCGCCTGGCGGGCCACCGACAGCAGCAGCCCGGCCCCGGCCATGCCGAACACGAGCGACGAGCCGCCCGCGCTGATGAACGGCAGCGGCACGCCGGTGATGGGCAGGATGCCGATCACCGCCCCGATGTTGACGAAGGCCTGCACGCAGTACCACGACGTGACGCCCACGGCCAGCAGCAGCCCGAAGCGGTCCGGGGCGTGGAGCGCGATGCGGATGCCGACCACCGCCAGCAGCACGAACAGCCCCACGACCGCGGTGGCGCCCACCAGTCCGAGTTCCTCGCCGATCACCGCGAAGATGAAGTCGGAGTGGGCCAGGGGCAGGAAGCCCCACTTGGCCGTGCCCGCGCCGAGCCCCTTGCCGATCAGGCCGCCCTCGGCCAGGCCCACCATGGACTGGATGTTCTGGTAGCCCTTGTCCATGGGATCGGCCCACGGGTCGAGGAAGGCCAGCACCCTGGCCCGGCGATAGGGGGCGGCCAGCGCCAGCGCGGTGGCGGCGCCGATCCCGAACGCCGACCAGCGGGCCAGCGGCCCCAGCGGCACCCCGCCCACGTAGCACATGGTCAGGGCGATGGCGGCCAGCACGATCGTCGTGCCGAGGTTGGGCTCCAGCATGACCAGCGTGGCCATGGCCGCCAGCACCACGATCACCGGCCGCAGCGTGGCCCGGAGGTTGTGCGTGTACGCGGCCCGCCGGGCCAGCAGGTCGGCACACCACACGAGCAGCGCCAGCTTGGCCAGCTCGGACGGCTGGAACGTCAGCGGGCCGACACCGATCCAGCGGGTGGCGCCCCGGGTGCCGGTCCCGATCGGCAGGACGACGGTCAGCAGCAGGAGGGCCACGAGCACGAAGGGGCCTGCGAACCGCCGCCAGTGGTGGTAGTCGAGCTTGGCCGTGATCACGAGCGCGACCGTGCCCACGGCCGCCCAGGCGGCCTGGCGCTGCACGAAGTACCAGGACGACCCGTACTCGTCGAGCGCCACCACCGACGAGGCCGACATCACCATCACCAGGCCGAGCAGGTTGAACACCGCGATCAGGAACGCCAGCGTCAGGAACAGCCGCGTCCCGCCCGCCCCCGGCGCGGGCGCGGGCACGTGCGCAGTGGCGCGGCTCACCGCTGCTCCTGGGGGCGCGCATCTCCGCCGGGCGACCGCATCCCACCAGCCTCGCCGACCAGGCCTCGCAGGTGGGGGACGGTCACCCCGTGACCCCGGCCGAGATGGAGTCGGCGTAGAACACGCCGAGCGCCACCGCCATGGACAGGATGGCGAGGATCCAGAAGCGGATGATCACCGTGGTCTCGGGCCAGCCGCCCAGCTCGAAGTGGTGGTGGACCGGCGCCATGCGGAACACGCGGCGGTGGAACAGCCGGAAGCTGCCCACCTGCACGATGACCGACAGCGTCTCGAAGACGAACAGGGCGCCCACGATGGGCAGCAGCAGCATCACGTTGAGGGTCAACGCCAGCGTGGCCAGCCCGGCGCCGATGGCCAGGGCCCCGGTGTCGCCCATGAACACCTGGGCCGGTGGCGCGTTCCACCACAGGAAGCCCGTGATCCCGCCCACCATGGCCGCCGAGATCACGGCCAGGTCCAGGGCGTGGTTGACCTCGTACACGGTGGGATGGCGGAACGCCCAGAACGCCACCACGGTCAGGGTGATGAACGCGTAGATCGAGGACCCGGCGGCCAGGCCGTCCAGCCCGTCGGTGAGGTTGACCGCGTTGGTGGTGGCCGCGATGAGCAGCACCGCCAGCAGCACCCAGCCCACCGACGTCAGGTTCCAACCCGGCTGGTCCCAGCGGGTGAAGCTGACCGTGGTCTCCTGGTCGGTCCAGGCCACGCAGGCCACGGCGAAGCCGAGCGCCACCAGCAGCAGGCCACCCATCTTGGCCCGCTTGGAGAGGCCAAGGTTGCGCTCGTGGCTGACCTTGACCCAGTCGTCGAACGCGCCCACCACCGCGGCGCCGGCGATGGCCAGCATGACCAGCACGCCGGTCCGGGTGAACACGAGGCCGCCGCGCACGTGGGCCGCGAAGTAGCCGACGACCGCGGCCACCACGATGGCCACACCGCCCATGGTCGGGGTGCCGGCCTTGGTGACGTGGCCGTCGGGGACGTCCTCGTGGATGGGCTGGCCGACGTGGTGGTCGCGCAGCCAGCCGATGAGGTAGCGGGTGCCGAGCAGCGACAGCACCAGGCTGATGCCGCCGGCGATCAGGAGGGAGACCACTTAGCAGGGGCCTTTCGCCAGGGCGCGCTCGATGGCCGCGCGGGCGACGGCGCGGTCGTCGAAGGGGATGGTCCGGTCGCCGATCACCTGGGTGGTCTCGTGGCCCTTGCCCGCGATGAGCACGACGTCCCCCGGGCCCGCCTCGTTCACGGCTGCCGCGATCGCACGGCCGCGGTCGGGGTCGATCGTGACCGGCGAGGAGGCGGGCATGCCCGCGTGAACGTCGTCGATGATGGCCAGCGGATCCTCCGAGCGCGGGTTGTCGGA
>DATBGF010000742.1:0-1955 GCA_036558145.1 Acidimicrobiales bacterium | reverse complement strand
GCGGCGCTCAGGGGTTCTGGTAGATCCGGGTGGGCGACACGAGCACCGCCACCCGCCGCTCGGCCTGCATGACCCGGTCGTACTCCGCGAAGTCCTCGTGCTTGCCGCCGGCGGCCTCGAAGATCTCGCGGAGGAGGAGGCGCAGGCCTTCGGCGTCCACACCGGCGAGGGGGTCTTCGGGACCGCACAGCTCGACGCTGCCCTCGACCGTGGCCCAGGCCCAGCCGGCCCGCCACAGCAGGGTGGCGCGGGGGTCGGCCCGCAGGTGGTTCAGCTTGTGGGTGCCCTCCCGGGCTACGAAGGCCGCCACCGGGCGCTCGCTCACCGGGTGGGGCACGATGCCGGCGTTGACCACCGTCGACTGGAGTGTCCCATCCGGGCGGACGGTCGAGACCGACGCCAACCCGTTGTCGAGGGCGATGAGCGTGCGCACATCGTCGATCGATGCCACGGCGCACAGCGTAGGCGTTGACACTGTGTGGCCCGGCCTTGCCGGCCGTCGGGGCAGCGTGGACTAGCTCTGCCAGATCTCGTGGGGAGTGAGGTCGCGCGGGCCGGCATAGGGGAGGGGCGTCCGGGCACCGGTGGCGGCCGTCTGGTAGGCGGCGCAGATCACCTCCAGCGCGAGGCGGCCGAACGCCGCGCTCGACCGGGGCTGCCGGCCTGACTCGATGTCCGCCGCCAGGGCTTCGAGCTGGCCGATGTAGCCGAGGTAGTGCAGCTGCGGGCTGACCGCACGGTCCGGCGCGGGCGGGATGCGCAGGGCCACGCCGTTGATCTCCACCGACGCGTCGGGCACCAGCTCCAGGCGCACCGCACCCGTTCGGCTGGCCGCCTGGGCGTCCCAGGTGGGCGCGGCCGCGCGCCACGATGCTCGCACCTCGGCCCGCAGGCCGGTGTCGAACGCCAGGGTCACGGTGGCGTCGTCGTCGACCTCCAGGTTGCGCCCGGCCGCCACCTTGGCCGACTCGACCGCGACCACGTGGGCGGGCGCGGCCATCAGCAGGGCGACGGCGATCGCGTGGACGCCCAGGTCGAACAGCGCGCCCCCGCCCCACGAGGGATCGTGGCGGTGCTCGCTCCAGTCCGGCCTCCCCTGGGCGAAGCGGACCTCGAGGTGGGTCAGCGTCCCGATCCGCCGGCAGGCGCTCACCGCCTCGGCGGCGGCAGGCGAGTGCACCAGGTTCTCGGCGTAGGCCACCCGGCCGCCGCCGCCGGCCCCGAGGGCGACGATGGCGTCGGCGTCGGCCAGCGTGGCGGCCAGCGGGGTCTCGACCACGGCGAGGGCGCCCCCGGCCACCGCCCGCTCCGCCTCCCGGCGGTGCTGGGCCGGCGGGGTGGCCACCAGCACCGCGTCGGCGCCGCCGGGCAGGTCCTCGTAGCGGCAGACGACCGCGCCCGTCTGCTCGGCCCGCCGGCCGGCCGACAGGCCGCGGCGGGACGCCACGTGCACGACGTGGAGCTCCGGCACGGCGTCGACGGCCAGGCCGTGGATGGCGGTGATCCAGCCCGCGCCGGCGAAGGCGAGCGACGACGTCACGCCTGCGTCAGGTGCCGGCCAGTCGGGCCACGATGGGCGCCGCGCTGCGCATGGTGTCGACGCCCTGGACCACCAGGTACGAGACGTCCCAGCGCTCACGCCGGGCGATGAGGTCCTCGGCGATCTGCTCCACACTGCCCAGCCAGGCGTGGGGGTACGCGGCGAGCTCCTCGGGGGTGGTCTGGAAGAACGGCGCCATGTTGGCCAGGGTGCCGTCCCGGTCCTCCGAGATGGCGACGACGTAGATCAGCATGTTGAGCTCGATGTCGTCGTAGCGGTCGCCCGCCGCGTCGCGCACCCACCCGACCTTGCGGTCGGTGACGTCGGCCATGCCGTCGCGCGACGCGTCGGCGTCGACCCGACCGCTGCGCACCGCCGGGTTGATCCCGACGATGTCGGCCTCCCGGCCCGCCAG
>DATBGF010000741.1:0-9019 GCA_036558145.1 Acidimicrobiales bacterium | reverse complement strand
GTGGCCCCGCCAGTCTGCGAAGCCGTGGATGCCGCCCAACCGCTCGACCACGTCCGCCCCGGGCCGCAGCATGAGGTGATAGGTGTTGCCCAGCATCACCTCGGCGCCCAGGTCCTCCAGGTCGGCGGACGAGAGCGTCCGAACGGCGCCCTTGGTGCCGACCGGCATGAAGCACGGGGTGGAGAACGACCCACGCGCCGTGGTCACCGTGCCGGTCCGGGCGGCGCCGTCGGTCGCGTCGACCGTGAAGCCGAGGCTCACGCGGCCGCCAGGAGCATGGCGTCGCCGAAGGACAGGAACCGGTAGCCCTCGGCGAGCGCCTCGGCGTAGAGGTCGCGCCAGCGGGGCCCGATCAGCGCCTCCACCAGGACCAGCAGCGACGAGCGGGGCAGGTGGAAGTTCGTGAGCAGCACGTCGGTCGCCCGCCAGGTCCAGGGCGGGTGGATGAACAGCTCGGTGCGGCCCTCCAGCTGGCCCGAGGCCGCGGCGGACTCCAGGGCGCGGACGCTGGTGGTGCCCACCGTGATCACCCGCCCACCGCCGGCCCGCGCCGCGGTGACCGCGGCCATCGTGGCCGCGGGGACGGCGTAGCGCTCGGCGTGCATGTGGTGGTCCTCGACCTTGTCCGTGGCGATGGGCCGGAACGTGCCCATGCCCACCATGAGGTCCACGGAGCAGACCCGGGCGCCCGCGTCCCGGCAGCGGTCGAGGACCTCGGGGGTGAGGTGGAGGCCGGCCGTGGGCGCCGCCACCGATCCGGGCCGGTCGGCGAAGACGGTCTGGTAGCGCTCGGGGTCGGCCAGCGGGGTGTGGATGTACGGCGGCAGCGGGACCGCGCCGTAGCGGCCCAGCACGGCCAGCTCGTCCTCGCCCGGCGCCACCCGCAGCGTGACCCGCCGGGTGCCGTCGCCCGCGCCCTCGCCGCCGACCTCGACCTCGAGGTCGGTCCCGGCCGCGAACCGGCTGCCGGGCCGGATCCGCCGGCTGGGGCGGACCAGGGCCTCCCACTCCCCCGCCGCGTCGCGCTCGAGCAGCAGGACCTCGACCTCGCCGCCGGTCTCCTTGCGCAGCCGCAGCCGGGCGGGCAGCACCCGGGTCGTGTTCACGACGACCACGTCGCCCCGCCGCACGTAGTCGGGCAGGTCGGCGATCGTGCGGTGGGCCGCCCGCCCGCCGGCCAGCGGTGCGTCCACCAGCAGGCGGGCCGCGTCGCGTGGCTCGGCCGGCCGCTGCGCGATGGCCCGCTCGGGCAGGTGGTAGTCGACGTCGGCGAGATCCATGGGCCGGACAAACCTACCGGTGCATGCGGCCGGTACACTGCCTGGGCTTTCTGGCGGACAGGGCGGAGCGACCTATGGGCGAGCGCGCCATCGACGGGGACAACCACGACATGGGCGGGCGGTCCGGCGCCCGCAGTGCCAGCGTGGTGATCCCCGCCCACAACGAGGAGGCCGTGATCGGCCGCCTGCTCAGCGCGCTCGCCGAGGGCCTCGACGGCGTGACCCTCGACGTCGTGGTCGCCTGCAACGGCTGCACCGACCGCACCGCGGAGATCGCTCGCGACCACGGCGCCCGGGTGGTGGACGTGGCCGAGGCCTCCAAGATCGCCGCCCTCAACGCCGGCGACGAGGCCGCCCGGGGCTTCCCCCGCCTCTACGTGGACGCCGACGTCGTCCTCACCGGCCGGGCCGTGCGGGACGTGGCCCGGGCGCTGGCCGAGCCGGGGGCGCTCGCCGCCGCGCCGCCCGGGCACCTGGACACGACCGGGCGCCCGTGGACCGTGCGGGCCTTCTTCCGGGTGTGGGAGGCGGTCCAGGCCGCCGACCAGGTCCCGGCGGGGTTCGGGGTGTACGCCATGAGCGCGGCCGGCCGGGCCCGGTTCGACCGCTTCCCCGACGTCATGGCCGACGACCTCTTCGCCCGCAACCTCTTCTCCCGGGACGAGCGCGTCGCCCTCGCCACCGATCCGGTGGTGGTCGAGTCGCCCCACACCCTCGGAGCGCTGCTGCGCCGCCGCACGCGGGTCTACGTCGCCAATGCCCAGGTCGCCGCCGATCCGGCGCTGCGGCGGCTCCCCGGCGCCCAGGAGCCCCGCACCCCGTGGTGGCGGGTCGTGGCCCGCCGCCCGGCGCTGATCCCGGGGGCGGCCGTGTTCGTCGGGGTCAACGGGGTGGCGAAGCTGCAGGCCCGGCGCCTGCGGCGCGGCGACCGGCCCGTGGCGTGGGGCCGGGACGAGACCACCCGCGCCGCCGCGGGCGCCTAGCCCTCACCCCCAGAGCGTGGGGTTGGTGCCGGCCGGGCCGGCCGCGGGCGGCGGGGCCAGGTCGAGGTGGTGCCAGGCCGCGGGCAGGGCCACGCGGCCCCGGGGCGTGCGCATGAGCAGGCCCTGCTGGAGCAGGAACGGCTCGTAGACGTCCTCGACGGTCTCGGTCTGCTCCCCCACGCTGATGGCCAGGGTGGAGAGGCCCACGGGCCCGCCCCCGAAGCGCTGGCACAGGGCGGCGAGGATGGCCCGGTCGACCTTGTCCAGGCCGCGGTCGTCCACGCCGAACAGGGCCAGGCCCCGCTCGGCGGTGGCCCGGTCGACGGTGCCGTCGGCGGTGACCTCGGCGAAGTCGCGCACCCGGCGCAGGAGGCGGTTGGCGATCCGCGGCGTGCCTCGGGCCCGGCGGGCGATCTCGGCACAGCCGGGACCGTCGATGCCGACGCCCAGGATGCCCGCGGCGCGGGCCACGATCGCCTCCAGGTCGGCGGCCGTGTAGTAGTCGAGGCGCGCTACCAGCCCGAAGCGGTCGCGCAGCGGGCCGGTGATCGAGCCGGTCCGGGTGGTGGCCCCCACCAGCGTGAAGCGGGGCAGGTCGAGGCGGATCGAGCGGGCGGCCGGGCCCTTGCCCAGCACGATGTCGAGCTGGAAGTCCTCCATCGCCGGGTAGAGGACCTCCTCCACCGGCCGGGGCAGGCGGTGGATCTCGTCCACGAACAGCACGTCGCCGTCGTCCAGCTGGGTGAGGATGGCGGCCAGGTCGCCGGCCCGCTCCATCGCCGGGCCGGACGTCGTCTGCAGGTGGGCGCCCAGCTCGTAGGCGATGATGCCGGCCAGCGTGGTCTTGCCCAGGCCGGGCGGACCGGAGAACAGCAGGTGGTCGGGGGCCTGGCCCCGGCGGCGGGCGGCCTCCAGCACGATCCCGAGGTGGGCCTTGAGCTCGGCCTGGCCCACGAAGTCGTCGAGCCGGCGGGGTCGCAGCGTGGTCTCCGCGACGATCTCCTCGGGGTCCTCGGGACCGGTGCCCGGGTCGAGCAGCTCCTCGCGGGTCATCGGGCGGCCGCCAGGCGCTGCAGGGCGGTGCGCAGCAGGGCCGACGTGTCGCCGTCGCCCGCCAGCTCGGCCGTGGCCATGCGGATCTCGTCGGCGGAGTAGCCCAGCCCGGCCAGCGCCTCGCGGACGTCCGCCGCCGCGCTGCGCTCGCCCCCGGCCGCCCCGGCCGCCGGGACGGGCACGCCCCCGCCGTCGTCGATGTGGAGGCGGGATTTGAGCTCGACCAGCAGGCGGGCGGCCGTTTTCTTGCCGACCCCGGGGACCAGGCACAGCGCGCCCACGTCGTCCTCGGCCAGGATGCGCACCAGCGCCGCGGGCGCGTGCACCGACAGGATCGCCAGCGCCAGCGCCGGGCCGACGCCGTGCGCCCCCAGCAGCGCCTCGAACGTCACCCGCTCGTCGCGGGAGGCGAACCCGTACAGCACCTCGGCGTCCTCGCGGACGTGGTGGTGGGTCCACACGAACACCTCGTCGCCCACGTCCCCCAGCGACACCGCGGTGGTGGGCGACACGACGACCACGTAGCCGACCCCGGCCACCTCCACGAGCACGTCGCCCGCGCCCCGGTGCAGCAGCCGTCCTCGCAGCGAGCCGATCATCGGGCGGCCTCCGTGAGCCGGGAGCGGAGCGGGGCGTGCGCCAGGTGGCACAGGGCCAGGGCCACGGCGTCGGCCGCGTCGACCGGGCGCAGCGGCGTCGTGATCCCGAGCAGGGCCTGCACCATGCGCTCGATCTGGTCCTTGCCGGCGCCGCCGAACCCGGCGACCGCCTGCTTGACCTGGTTGGGCGAGTACTCGACGACCTCGCACCCTGCGGCGACGGCCTCGACCATGGCCACCCCCGCCGCCTGGGCCACCGGGATGGCCGTGCGGGCGTTGACCTGGAACAGGACCCGCTCGATCGCCACCACGTCGGGCCGGTGCTCGGCCAGCAGCGCCCGCAGGTCGGCCTGCAGCGCGGCCAGGCGCCGGGGCACGTCCAGGGCGGGATCGGTCCGCAGCACGCCGGCGGCGACGGCCCGGGGCCGGCGGCCGGCGCGCTCCACGGCGCCGTAGCCGCAGCGCGACAGTCCCGGGTCGATGCCGAGCACGAACATGGGTTCGGACCCTAGCCGGTCCTCCCCCGCCCCGGGTGGACCCCGGGAAGGCTTACGCGCGAGCGGCCGCCACCGCCGCCACCACTTCGTCGGCGGAGCGGAACGACAGCCCGGCGACCGCCCGGTGGACGTAGCGCACGACGCCCTCGGCGTCGATCACGAAGATGGAGCGCCGGTAGAAGCCCACCGGCCCCAGGATCCCGTACTGCTTGCCGACCTGCTTGTCGTGGTCCGACAGCAGCGGGAACGCGAAGCCGCCCTGCTTGTCGGAGAAGCCGTCGTGGCTGTCCACGGTCTGCGGGCTGATGGCGAGCACCACCGCGTCCACCTCGCGGAACTGGTCGATCTCGGCGGTGTAGCTGTTGAGCTGGCGGGTGCACACGGGCGTGTTGTCGCCGGGATAGAACGCCAGGACGACGGGCTGGCCCTTGTACTCGGCCAGCGTGTAGTCGCGATGGCCCTCGTCCGTTCCGTCCGTCCCCGCCAGCGTGAACTCGGGGGCCTTGTCCCCCACACTCGGACCGCTCACGTCAGCCAGCCTCCACCATTTCCAGGATCGTGTCGGGGATGTCGAAGTTGGAGTGCACGGCCTGGACGTCGTCGTGGTCATCCAGGGCGTCGATGAGCCGCAGCACCTTCTTGGCGCTCTCGGCCGTGTCCAGGGCCACCGTGGTCGACGGGACCATGATCAGGTCGGACGACTCGACCGGGATCTCGGCCGCGTCGAGCGCGGTCCGCACCGCGTGCAGGTCGGTGGGCGGGGTCGTCACCCGCCAGCTGTCGCCGTCGTCGACGATGTCCTCGGCCCCGGCGTCGAGGGAGGCGAGCATCAGCTCCTCCTCGTCCACCGAGCGGGGCACGATGATCTGGCCCTTGCGGGCGAACTGCCAGGCCACCGCACCGGGCTCGGAGATCGAGCCGCCGTTCTTGGTGAAGATGTTGCGCACCTCGGCGCCGGTGCGGTTGCGGTTGTCGGTCAGCACCTCGACCATCAGCGCCACCGAGCCGGGGGCGTAGCCCTCGTAGGTGATCTGGCTGTAGGTGACGCCTTCGAGCTCGCCCGTGCCCCGCTTCACGGCCCGGTCGATGGTGTCGAGGGGGATCGAGTTGTCGCGGGCCTTCTGGAACATGGTCCGCAGCGTCGGGTTGGTCTCGGGGTCGCCCCCGCCCTCCCGCGCCGCCACCTCGACCTGGCGCAGCAGCTTGGCGAAGAGCTTGCCCCGCGCCTTGTCGTTGGCGGCCTTCTTGTGCTTGATGGTCGCCCACTTGGAATGGCCGGACATCACACCACCTCGTTGAGGAACAGCTCGTGCAGCCGGGGGTCGTCGCCGAGCTCGGGATGGAACGCCGCCACGATCACCGGTCCCTGACGGCACAGGACGGGGCGGCCCTCGACGGTAGCCAGCACGTCGACACCCGTGCCGATCCGCTCGACCACCGGGGCCCGAATGAACACCGCATGGACCGGCCGGTCGCCCACGCCCTCCACCGCCAGGTCGGCCTCGAACGAGTCGACCTGGCGCCCGAAGGCGTTGCGCCGCACGTCGATGTCGATGGCGCCGAAGCAGCGCTGATCGGACCGGCCGTCGAGGATCTCGCGGCCCAGCAGGATCATCCCGGCGCAGGTGCCGAGGGCGGGCAGGCCCTCGGCCAGCCGCTCGGACAGCGGCTCGAACAGGCCGGAGGACTCGAGCAGCATGGACATGGTCGTCGACTCGCCACCCGGCAGCACCAGGGCCGACACGTCGGTGAGGTCAGCCGGTGAGCGGACTGTCACCGGCTCGGCGCCGAGACGTGCCAGCATGGAGGCATGTCGCGCCGACGCGCCCTGCAGCGCGAGCACGCCGACCTTCACCTGGGGGCCTCGTTCCTGCCGACATGAGGCCTCGATTGTACGGGCCGGGCGCCAACCGGCGAGAATCTTCCGTCGACTGGGAGATCGGCGGGGGGACACAACCGCAATCCGGAGGTTCTCCGTGCACGGCACTACCCGCACCCTGATCACCGCCTTGGCCGCGCTCGGCCTCGCTGCCACCAGCGTGGCGTGCTCGGGCGGTCCCGATCAGGGCACCGGCGCCGAGCAGCCGACCTTCCGGCGGGCCGAGGGCTCCCACATCGCCTTCGACACGCCGGTGTCGACCACGTCCGACCTGCTGCCGCCGGCCGGCGAGGGCCAGCCCTGGACCATCGTCGGCTCGCTGCTCGACCCCGAGAAGGGGGCGCCGGTCGCCGCGGTGTGGACCTCCGAGGACGCCAAGGAGTGGAAGCGCGAGGACATCAAGCCCATGCGCTCCGGCCTCGGGGAGTCGATGGCCGCGGCCGTGCCGACCGACGACGGGCTCCTGGCCGTGGGCCGCCTCGGCGACGGCGACCACTCCGACGCCGTCGTCTGGCTCCAGAAGGGCGACGACGACTGGAAGCAGATCCGCCCGGACGCGATGGGCGGCGACCACGAGCAGTGGGCCTTCGACGTGGCCCGCGGCCCCGGCGGCATCCTCGTGGCCGGGGGCGAGAACGTGTGGGGCGAGGTGCGGGCCCGGCTGTGGTTCAGCGCCGACGGCGAGACCTGGGAGTCCGTGGACGGCGGCCCGGGCGGACCGCTCGACGCCACCGGCGAGGAGTCGGTGCGCGACATCGCCTCGTTCGGCTCGGGGTTCGTGGCCGTCGGCTCGCGCCGCGTCGACGGCGAGCAGGACGGCATCGTGTGGCTGTCGCCCGACGGCAAGACCTGGGAGGAGGTCGACTCGCCGGCGCTCGGCGGCGCCGGCCGCCAGGACGTGACCGCCGTGGTCGACACGGGCTCGGGCCTGGTCGCGGGCGGCTTCAGCGCCGGCGACGGCCCCGGCGTCTCGGTCGCCTGGCAGTCCCCGGACGGCCGCACCTGGGCCCCCAGCCCGGGCGGGCCCCTGCTGCCCAGCTCCAGCGCCCGCACGGCCACGTCCGACATGACGATCCGGTCCCTCAGCGTCGACGGGTCCGGGATCCTCGCCACCGGTGGCGACCGGTGGCGCCCCGATGTCTGGCGCTCGGTGGACAACGGGGCGTCGTGGGTCCCCGTCGGGTCGCCGGTGCACGGGCAGGTGTACCAGGACGGGGTGCGGCTCGACGACGCCGCCGCAGCCAACGGGGTCAACGCGGTCGCCATCGGCTCGGGCCCCTCGGTGATGGTGCTGGCCAACCGCTGGGAGGACTTCACGACGGATGCCTTCCCGCGCGGGGGCACGCAGCCGTTCGCCTCGGCCGTGGCCGCCGGCCCCAAGGGGACCGTGGCCGCCGGTGGCCTCTACAGCCCGCCCGAATCGTCCGACACCCGCGAGAAGTTCTCGGGCGAGGTCTGGCTCCAGGCCCGCAACGGCAAGTGGGACACGGTGAACGTCGACGCCCTGGCGTCCGGCCAGGTGCTGGACGTCGTCGCCTACAAGGGCGGCTTCGCCGCGGTCGGCACCGAGGACTTCTCGGTGGCCAACCAGCGGGACATCTCGGGCGACAACGGGCCGGACGGCATGGTGTGGATCTCGCCCGACGGCAAGAACTGGGGCCGCATCGGCAGCACCGACGCCCGCATCGACGACGCCTACCTGCAGTACCTCGACGACCCCAGCCCGGAGAACGCCGCGACCATCGTGGCCATGGAGGCGGACCTCCCGCCCGAGTCGGTGGCCCCGGCCGGCGGGGACGGCACCCGCGAGCTGAGCGCGGCCGCCCCTCTGCTCGACGGGTTCATCGCGGTCGGCACGCTGTTCTCCGGCGATGACACCGATCCGATCGTGCTCTACTCGCTCGACGGCACGACCCTGCAGGGCGAGTCGCCGGGCGTGGGCGGGCCCGGCGACCAGCGCCTCAGCGACGTGTGCGTCGGCCCCGACAACGTCGCGGTGGCCGTGGGCGTGGCCGGAGCGGCCGGCGGGCACGAGGCCGCTGTGATCCGGCGCAACCCCGCCGACGGCGTGTGGTCCGTGGGCACGGCCGAGGACGGCTCGTTCGGCGGTCCCGGCAACCAGGTCGCCTACGCCTGCGCGGCCGGGCCCGACGGGTTCGTGGTCGTCGGCTCGGACGACGGCAGCGGCGACACCGACGCCCGCATCTGGACCTCGAAGGACGGCGAGGAGTGGACCCAGGTCGAGGCCGGCGCTCTGGGCGGCGGCGGCGACCAGTGGGCCAGCGCGGTGGCCGCGGTCCCCGGCGGCGACGACGGCAACGGCTGGATCGTGGCCGGCGTCGACACCGAGGGCGGGACCCGCGACATCGCCTTGTGGCGGCTGTCCCCCGACGGCGACCTCACCCGGCGGGACCAGGGCGAGACCGCGCTGGGCGGGCCCGGCGACCAGACCGCGTCCAGCGTCAGCGTCGACGAGGACGGCCACGTCACCGTGGCCGGCACCGACTACGGCCGCGTCGGCCTGTGGGAGTCCAACAAGCTCGACCGCTAGACCGGGCTCGACCCTCGGCCGGCTGGACCGCTAGGCCGGGCTCGACCCTCGGCCGGCTGGACCGCTAGGCCGGGCTCGACCGTTGGGCCGGGGCTCGACCCCCGGCCGGCTCGACCGCTAGGCCGGGCTCGACCGTTGGGCCGGGGCTCGACCCTCGGCCGGCTCGACCGCTAGACC
>DATBGF010000740.1:0-10864 GCA_036558145.1 Acidimicrobiales bacterium | reverse complement strand
CGTCGGCGACGTCGAGGTCGGTGCCGGGCTCGTCGTCGGCGGGCTCATCGAGGTCGGCGACGTCGAGGTCGGTGTCGGGCTCGTCGTCGCCGGGCTGCGCCAGCTCGGGCTCGGCCACGTCGAGGTCCGTGTCGGCCGCCGGGACGTCCTGCTCGTCGGTCAGGACATCGCGGTCGCCCAGCTCGTCGGTCTCCTCGACCGGGGCGTCGTCGACCGGGCGGTCGGAGTCGTGCATGGTCATCGGGCACCTCTTTCGGGCAGGTCGTGATCGTCGGTGTCGTGTGTGCCGGCCTCGGCGTCGCCATCGGCCAGCAGCTCGGCGAAGAGAGCCCGGTAGCGCTGGAACGCCTCGCGCAGGTCGTCGGTCGACGCGTCCTGCTGCTCGCTCCGGACCTGGATGGCGTGCGCCGTCCTGTAGTTGTCGGCCAGCTCGGGATGGTCGACGGAGATCATCTCGATGCGCTCGTCGAACTGGTCGACGGGATAGCCGCGCTCCCGCATGACCGTCTGGACGAGACCGTCGGCTTCCGCCACCGTCTGTTCGGGCTCGTCGATGAAGCGCTGTTGCACCGCCAGCCATTCCTGCGTGTACGCCTCGCGTGCCGCAGGGTCGAGCTCGGTGATCTCGAGCTCGTCGCGTCGCCTGGCCCGGCTGCGCAGCTCCGCTTCGGCGCTGCGGCGGTCACCCTCCTCGTCGACCGTGCGCTCGTACTCCGGCCCGAACCGCTGCTTCAACGACCGGGACCTCGCCTGTGAGATGACCACGACGGCGACGACCAGCACCACGACGACCGCCAGCACCACTAGTAACCAGGTCATAGGGACCCCTCCTGTAGGCATCCCACCCTTACCCCCAAGGTCGGGGACTCAGAAGGCCGATCCGGACCCGGCGTAAACCCGCCGCCCGCGCCACGCGTCAGTCCGGCATGACGCCCGGAGCCGCCATCCGTTCGAGGATCATCCCGGCCGCCGCGGTCTGCCTCACCGCCGTGGCCGTCGGGCTGGCGGGCCTCGTGCCCGCCGCCACCGACTCGGCCCGCCCGGCCGCGGCCATGAGCGCGCCGGCACTGGCCGTCGACCAGCCCACCGATCTGGTCGACGGCCAGCAGGTCACCGTCACCGGGACCGGCTTCACGCCCGGGGAGCAGGTCGCCGTCCACCAGTGCCGGAGCGCGCCCGTGGGACCGATCGACTGCGACCTCGGGACGGTGACGGCCGCCGTGGTCGACGACGCCGGGGGGTTCCGGCTCCGGCACCAGGTCTTCGTGCTCATGAACGACTGGTCCGGCGCGGTCGACTGCCGGATCGCCCCGGGGTGCGTGCTCACCGCCGGGCTCGGCTTCGGCGGCGGGGCGTCGGCGGTGGCCGAGCCGATCGCCTTCGCCGCCGGTGCGCCGCTGCTGCCGCCGCCCACGGTCACGGTCACGCCGGCCGGCGGCCTGGTCGACGGCGGGACGGTCACGGTGGAGGGACACGGCTTCGTCCACCGCCAGTCGCGCGCCCTCGTGCCCGCGCGCGGCGCGCCGACCGTGGGCCTGTTCCAGTGCGGCCAGGGCCTGGCGGCGCCCGAGCCGGGCGACCCTCCGCCGCCGCCCATCCCCTTCGTCGACTGCCGGCCCGGGCCCGCGCAGCAGGTCGAGCTGGACGAGGACGGGAGCTTCCGGACCGAGATCCCCGTCTCGGCCCGCCTGCTCGGCGGGAACACGGGCGAGCTGCTCGACTGCCGCACGGCGGACGAGCCGTGCCTGCTGATCGCCACCCTCGGCTCGGTGCACGCCCCGGGCACGGCGCAGGCCGTGCTGCCGTTCGACCCCTTCGGCGGGCTGGCCGACCGGCCGGATCCGGAGATCGAGGTCAGCCCCCACGCCGGCCTCGGCGACTTCAGCGAGGTCTCGGTCCGCGGCCACGACTTCGTCCCCGGCGCCGCCGTACAGGTCGAGGTGTGCCGGGTCGACGACCCCGACCGCTGCTCCCCCTACCGCGCCACCCAGCGCCCGACCGCCGGCGTCACCGGCGAGATCGCGGTCGACCTGTCGGTGTGGGCCCGGGAGGAGGAGCCGTCCCCGTTCGGGTCCATCCTCATGGACTGCCGGGTCGCCCCGGGCTGCCAGGTGCGGGCCCGGGAGGTCGAGCGCGAGGTCGAGGCGACGGTCCCGCTCACGTTCGCCCCGCCGGGGCCGTCCCGCGGGCGCTACCTCGACGTCATGTTCCCCGAGGTCCAGGTCGACCGCGACATCGCCTACCGGGACACCGTCGACGCCCGCGGCAACCCCGTCCGCCTGGCGCTGGACGTCTACCGGCCCGCCGGCGACACCGCCGCCAGCCGCCCGGTGGTCCTGTGGATGCACGGCGGGTTCTTCACCGGGGGCGACAAGAGCAACGACGCCCGCGTCGCAGCGGACTACGCCAGGCGCGGCTACGTGGCCGTGTCGATCAACTACCGGCTCCGGCCGTTCGCCGCCGGGTTCCGGGACATGTACCTGGCCAGCCTCGACGCCTACGACGACGCCGTCGCCGCGGTGGCCTGGCTACGGCTCCACGCCGCCGAGTACGGGATCGACCCCGACGCGATCGTGGCGGCCGGCTTCTCGGCGGGGGCGGTCACGGCCGCCAACCTCGCCGTCCTGCCGGGCGAGCGGGGCCCGGCCACGTCCCCGGTCGCCGCCGCCATCTCCCAGTCCGGGCTGCTGTACACGGCGCCCGAGGCCGGCGATCCGCCGATCCAGGCGTTCCAGGGCACGGCCGACGGCGTGACCCCGTACGAGAGCATGGCGCCGGTGTGCGACCTGGCGGAGGAGGTCGGCGTCGGCTGCGACCTCGTCACCTACGCGGGGGCCGACCACGGCATGTCCCAGGGCGATCTCGTCCAGCGGAGCACGGCGTTCGTGGTCGACCAGGTCCTGGGGCCGCGCGGCTACTTCGCCACCGCGGCCGACCCCGGTGGCCCCTACGAGGTGGCGGAGGGCTCGACCGTCACACTCGACGGCTCGGCGTCCACCGGCGAGGGCCTGACCTACGCGTGGTCGCCCGCAGGGCGCGTCGACGACCCGAGCGCGGCCCGCCCGCGGCTCACCGGCCTCGACGACGGCGTCGAGGATCTCGACCTGGTGGTGACCAGCCCCCACGGCCTCTCGGCCGCGGCCCGGGCCCAGGTCACGACGACCAACGTCGCCCCCACGGTGGACGCCACGGCCTCGCCGACCGGCGACGGGACCGTCACCCTGGCCGGCACCGCGACCGACCCCGGCCTGGCCGACACCCACACCGCGACGGTCGACTGGGGCGACGGCGTGTCCGAGCCCGTGGCCGTCGCCCAGGCGAGCGGCAGCGCCACGCTGTCGGGCAGCCACCGCTACGCCCGGCCGGGCGACTACGTGGTGACCCTCACGGTCACGGACGACGACGGCGGCACCGGGACCTGGTCCGGCACGGCCCCGGACGGCTGCACTGTCGTCGGGACGGACGGCGACGACCGGCTGACCGGCACCGACGGCGCCGACGTCGTGTGCGGCCTGGGCGGCGACGACGTCCTCAGCGGGCTGGCGGGCGACGACCGCCTCGTCGGCGGCGACGGCGACGACGTCCTGCGGGGCGGCCCGGGCGCCGACGTCCTGGAGGGCGGCGCCGGCCGGGACCGGGCCCTGGGCGGCCAGGGCCGCGACGTCTGCACCGCCGAGGCCCGCCGCTCCTGCCGCCGCCCATGACTGTGCCATGACGGCACGGTGGCGGCGGTGCCACCGGGCGTGTCTGCACGAGATCTCCACACGGTGCGCGACACGGCTCCACGGTCGTTCCCTAGCCTGACCGCCGGTGACGACGGTGCTGGTGGTGGAGGACGAGCCGGCCATCGCGGATGCGGTGGTGCGGCGGCTGCGGAGCGAGGGCTTCGAGGCCCGGTCCGTGGAGGACGGGACCCGGGCCGTCGAGCTGTGCCGCACCACCAAGCCCGACCTCGTGGTCCTCGACCTCATGCTGCCCGGCCTCGACGGGCTGGAGGTGTGCCGGCGGATCCAGGCCGAGCGGCGGGTGCCCGTCGTCATGCTGACCGCCCGCGACGACGAGACCGACCTGGTGATCGGGCTGTCCGTCGGGGCCGACGACTACGTGACCAAGCCGTTCAGCCCCCGTGAGCTGGTCGCCCGCATCCGGGCGGTGCTGCGCCGGGTCGACTACGCGGCGGAGGGCGTGGTGCTGCGCCACGAGGGCATCTCGCTCGATCCCGCCACCCGGCTGGTCCGCCTCGACGGCGACCAGGTCCACCTCACCCCGACCGAGTTCGACCTGCTGGCCCACCTGCTGGCCCGGCCGGGCGTCGTGTTCCGGCGGGAGCAGCTGCTGGCGGACGTGTGGGGCTACGCCGACGGCGCCGGCCCCCGGACCGTCGACTCGCACGTGCGGGCCCTGCGCCGCAAGCTGGGCGAGGACGTCGTGCGCACGGTCCACGGCGTCGGCTACGGCCTCGGGCAGGTCCCGTGAGCCGCCTCATGAGCCTCGTCCGCCGGCCGCTCGACCGGGTGGGCTCGATCAAGCTCAAGCTCGGGATCGCCATCGTCGTCGCCGTGGGCGTGAGCTCGGTGGTGTCGTTCGTCGGGTTCCGCCTGGGCGTGCCGATCTGGGCCCGGCCGCTCATCGCGGCCACGATCGCCCTGGCCCTGG
The DNA here is from genome assembly GCA_036558145.1 of Acidimicrobiales bacterium. Lineage (GTDB taxonomy): Bacteria > Actinomycetota > Acidimicrobiia > Acidimicrobiales > VFJN01 > ZC4RG19. The sequence goes on along the minus strand of DATBGF010000740.1, from coordinate 6,208 downwards.
TCCAGGTGCTCGCCGCCGGGATGACCTCGCCGCTGCGGGAGATGGCGGTGGCGGCCCGGCGCATGGCCGACGGCGACTGGAGCCAGCGGGTCAGCGACACCTCCGCCGACGAGGTCGGCGAGCTGGCCCGGGCGTTCAACGCCATGGCCCGTGACCTGGCCTCGGTGGACCGGATGCGCCGTGACCTGGTCGCCAACGTGTCCCACGAGCTGCGCACCCCGATCTCCGCCCTCCAGGCCCGGCTCGAGAACCTGGTGGACGGGGTCGAGGAGCCCCGCCCCGAGCTGCTGCGCTCGATGCTGGAGCAGACCGAGCGGCTCGGGCGCCTCGTGGCCCAGCTGCTGGACCTGTCCCGGCTGGAGTCGGGCGCGGTGCCGCTGCGCCGCGAGCCGGTGGACGCCGCCTCGCTGCTCGACGCCGTCGCGGTCGAGGCCCGGCTGCACTCCCCCGGGCGGGAGATCGAGGTCGCGGTGGCACCGGCCGACCTCACGGTCCTGGCCGACCCCGACCGCATCCACCAGGTGCTGGCCAACCTCACGGCCAACGCGCTGCGCTTCGGCCCGCCGCGCCGGCCGGTCCGGCTGACTGCGGTCGGGGACGCCGGTGGCGTCGTGATCGCGGTGAGCGACGAGGGGCCCGGCATCAGCGAGGCCGACGCCGAGAGGATCTTCGAGCGCTTCTACCGGGCCGACACCGCCCGCCCGGCGGACGCCGGCGCCGGGCTCGGGTTGTCGATCGCCCGCTGGATCGTCGAGCTCCACGACGGCCGCATCCAGGCCGCACCCAACCAGCCTGCCGGCTGCACGATGGTCGTCCGGCTGCCCGCACAGAACGGGGCCACGCCATGACCGACGTGACACCGCATCCTCCGCCCCCACCGTTCACGCCGCCTCCCAAAGCATCCGGGCCAGCCGCGCACAGGCCTCGGGTGTGGGCGTGGCCGGCGGTGGACGACCCCGCCCCCCGGCGGCTGGTCGTCTACGCCCTGGGGACCGGGCTCCTGCTGGAGACCGGCCTCCGGGGCGGGGCGGACAACCTCGTCGTGACCGCCGCGGTGATCCTGGCCGTCGTCGCCCTGCTGGCCGACGGACGGCTCCGGCGGGCCGAGGCCCGGTGGCTGGCGCTCGTGGCGCTGATCCCCGCCGCGTTCCTGGCCGTGCGGGCCAGCCCCTGGCTGATGTGGTCGAACCTCGCGCTCGTCGCCGCCTTCCTCGGCGCGGCGGTGCTCTACAGCCGGTCGGGCTCCGTGTTCGACGCCTCGCCGGGACATCTGGCGCTCCGCGTCGAGTCCGCGGCCGACCGTGCCATCAAGGGCCAGGCGGCGGTCACGGCGCTGGTCCCCCGCCTCTCCCCGGGGGACCAGCGCCGGGCGGTGCGGATCGGCACGGCGCTGGCGGTCAGCGTGCCGGTGCTCGCTGTCCTGGTCGCGCTGCTGGCGTCGGCCGACGCCGTGTTCGCCTCGCTGCTGACCCCGGACGCCGACGTCGGCCCGCTCGGGGGCCACCTCGCTCTCACGCTGCTGCTGGTGCCCCTCGTGCTCGGACTGGCCGGCGCGGCCACGGGACTGCTCGACAACGACCGGCGGTGGGCGGCGGGACCGTTCGGGGTCACCGAGGTGGCGACCATGCTCGGGCTGGCGGCGCTGGTCCTCGGCCTGTTCGCGCTGTCCCAGCTCGTGGCGCTGACGGGCGCCGGCGAGCGGCTGGTGCACCAGGCCGGGCTCACCCCGGCGGAGTACGCCCGCAGCGGCTTCTTCCAGCTCTGCTGGGCCACCGCCGTCCTCCTGGGGTTCCTCGTCGTGGTGCGGGCCCTGGCCGCCCCGGACACGCTCCGCCACCCGGCCGTGCGGTTCCTGGGCGCGGCCGTGCCGGGCCTGGCGCTCGGGCTGGTGGCGGTGAGCCTGCGGCGGATGGCGCTGTACGACGAGGTGTTCGGGCTCACGATGCTGCGGCTGTGGGTGGTCCTGGCCGCGGTCTGGATGGGCTGCGTGCTGGTCATGACCGCGGTGCGCAACGCCGGGCGCCACGGCGGCGGGTGGCTGCTCGCCGGGGCCGGGATCGCGGCCCTCGTGCTCGTCGTCGGGGCCGACGTGGCCAACCCCGAGGCGTTCGTCGTGAGCCACAACAGCGACCGGGCCCGGGAGGGCGCCGACCTCGACATCGGGTACCTGGTCGGGCTGTCCGCCGACGCGGTGCCGGCGGCGGCCGCCGATCCGCTGGTGGCCCCGCACCTGCCCTGCTCCGACGAAGCGCACGGTGTCGCCGCCCTCAACCTGGCCGAGGCCCGGGCCGCCGACAGCCGGAAGGACGTGTGCTCCGCCCCCTGACGGGAAAGGTGAACGGGTGGGTAGCTACGTCCTGGATCTAGAGGAGATCGACCAGACGCAGATCGGCGTCGCCGGCGGCAAGGGCGCGCACCTGGGAGAGCTCTCCCGGATCGAAGGCGTGCGCGTGCCGCCCGGCTTCTGCGTGACGACCGACGCCTACCGGCGGATCCTGCAGGACGTGCCGTCGTTGGAGGACCGGCTGGACCGCTTGTCGGGCGTCGCCCCCGACGACCGGGAGGCGATCCGGGCCCAGAGCGCCGAGATCCGGCGGATCCTCGAAGGGATCGTCATCCCGGACGATGTGGCGGCGGCGATCGCCGGCGCGCTGGCGCAGCACGGCGAGGGGGTTTCCTACGCCGTCCGGTCGAGCGCGACGGCGGAGGACCTGCCGGGCGCCTCCTTCGCGGGCCAGCAGGACTCCTATCTGAACGTTGTGGGGCCGGCCATGATCCTCCTCCACGTCAGCCGGTGCTGGGCCTCGCTGTTCACCGAGCGGGCCGTGACCTACCGGCTGCGCAACGGCTTCGACCACCGGAAGGCCCACATGGCGGTGGTCGTGCAGCAGATGGTCTTCCCCGATGCGGCCGGCGTCCTGTTCACGGCCGACCCGGTCACATCGAACCGGAAGGTGACCGCCATCGAGGCCACGTTCGGCCTCGGCGAGGCCCTGGTCTCCGGCCGGGTGAACCCGGACGTCTACAGGGTGCGCGACGGCGACATCGTCGCCGGCGAGCCGGCGGACCGGGAGCAGCCGGCCCTGACCGATGCGCAGGTCGTGGAGCTGGCGCAGCTGGGCCGGCGGATCGAGGCGCACTTCGGGTCCCCCCAGGACATCGAGTGGTGCCTGGTCGACGGCGGCTTCCAGATCGTCCAGAGCCGGTCGATCACGACGCTGTTCCCCATCCCGAAGGTCGACGACGGCCAGAACCACGTCTACCTCTCCGTGGGCCATCAGCAGATGATGACCGACCCCATGACGCCCCTCGGGCTCTCCGTGTGGCTGCTGACGACCCGGGCGCCGATGGTCGAGGCCGGCGGGCGCCTGTTCGTCGACGCCACCCGGCTCCTGGCGTCGCCCGCGGGCCGCGCCGGCCTCGTCGAGAACATGGGCCGGCACGACCCGCTGATCCGGGACGCGCTGCAGACCGTCCTCGCCCGCGGCGACTTCGTCCCGTCGGTCCCCGACGACGGTCCCCCGGCGCCGGCGCCGGGCGCGGCAGCGGCCCCCATCGAGACCGATCCGGCCATCGTCACCGACCTGATCGCCCGCACGCAGGAGTCCATCGCCGCCGCGCAGCGCGACATCCGGACGAAGTCGGGACCGGCATTGTTCGACTTCATCCGAGCGGACCTCCAGGAGCTGCAGCGGGTGCTGTTCGATCCGCACAGCCATCAGGTGTTCATGACCGCGATGGAGGCGGCGTGGTGGCTCAACGACCACCTGCAGGAGTGGCTGGGCGAGAAGAACGCCGCCGACGTGCTCACCCGGTCCGTCCCCCACAACGTCACCTCCGAGATGGGGCTGGCGCTGCTGGACGTCGCGGACGTGATCCGCCCGCATCCCGACGTCGTCGCCTTCCTCGAAGGGGTCGACGGCGAGGGCTTCCTCGACGAGCTGGCGGACCTCGACGGCGGGCCCGAAGCGCGCGACGCCATCCGCGCCTACCTCGACGAGTACGGCATGCGCTGCGTCGGTGAGATCGACATCACCCGGCCGCGCTGGAGCGAGCGCCCGTCCGCGCTCGTGCCCATGATCCTGGCCAACGTCGAGAACTTCGCACCGGGCGCCGCCGCGCGCGTCTTCGAGCAGGGGCGGCAGGAGGCGTGGGACAAGGAGCAGGAGCTGCTGGAACGCCTGCGAGCCCTGCCGGACGGGGAGCAGAAGGCGGCGGAGACCAAGCAGATGATCGATCGCGTCCGGACGTTCATCGGGTACCGGGAATATCCGAAGTACGGCATGGTCAGCCGCTACTTCGTCTACAAGCAGGCGCTGCTGGACGAGGCCGAGCGCATGGTGCAGGCCGGCGTGCTCCGTGAGCGGGAGGACATCTTCTTCCTGACCTTCCAGGAGCTCGACGACGTCGCCCGCACGAGCCAGGTCGACGACGAGCTCATCCGGCAGCGGAAGGACGCGTTCAGGTCCTACGCCGCGCTCACGCCCCCTCGGGTGCTCACCTCGGAGGGCGACGCCATCACCGGCGCCTACCGGCGCGACGACCTGCCGGACGGCGCGCTGCCCGGCCTGGCCGTCTCGGCCGGAACGGTCGAAGGGCGCGCCCGAGTCATCCTGGACATGGCGGAGGCCGACGTCGAACCGGGCGACATCCTGGTCACGACCCACACGGACCCCAGCTGGTCGCCCCTGTTCGTCGCCATCACCGGCCTGGTGACCGAGGTCGGCGGCCAGATGACCCACGGCGCGGTGGTCGCACGGGAGTACGGCCTGCCCGCCGTCGTCGGCGTCGAGCACGCCACCCGGCTGATCCCGGACGGCCGGCGGATCCGTGTGAACGGCACCGACGGCTACGTCGAGATCCTCCCCCCGACGTGACTGAATCGCACGACGACCGCCGGAGGTTCACCTCACTGCGGTACGGCGCGCACCGGGCGGCCGGGCAGCGCGTCCGGCACGAGCTCGCCGTCGCGGACGACGAACGTCCCCCTGACGAGCACGTGGGCGATGCCGGACGAGGGGCGCGTGGAGTCGGCGTAGGTCGCCTGGTCGGTCACGCCCGCCTCGTCGAACACGACGAGATCGGCGTCCGCGCCGGCCTGGACCCGACCCTTGCGGCGCATGGCGGGGACCGCGTCCTGGAGCACCTCGGCCGGCAGCAGCGTGGCGCGGCGGATGGCTTCCATCAGCGGCGCGCCCTCCTGGCGCCACAGGCGCAGGGCGCGCCCGAACGTGCCCGCGGTGCGCGGGTGGGTCACGGCCTGGGGCGGCAGGGGCCAGGCCGCGATGTCCATGCCCGCGGTGTCGGTCCACAGCGGCGGCATCCCGTCGCTGGCGACGATGGCGTCGGGGAACGCCAGGGACCGCCGCAACAGCGCGGCGTCGGCGGGCTCGGACTCGTCGAGGAACTCGGCGATGACGAGGCCGCCGGGGTCGGTCGCCCGCAGCTCGCGGAGCCGGGCGTCGTCGGCGATGCGCTCACCCGTGCGCAGGTAGGTGACCGACGTGGTGCTGCGGAAGCGCTCCCGCAACCGCTCCGGCGAGAGGAACGCCGCACCGATCGCCGTCGATCCCGACCCGTAGGGGTACGCCTCGGTCGTGACCCGGGAGCCCTCCGCCTGGCAGCGGCCGACCAGTCCCAGCACCCGGTCGATGTGCCGCCCCGACGTCGAGTTGATGTGGCAGTAGTGCATGTGCGCACCGGTCTCGCCCGCGGCCCGGACGACCTCCTCGGCGCCGTCGATCAGCGTCTCGGGTGCCATCTCGACGATGTCGCGGGAGTGCGTGAACGTCGGCACCCCGGCGGCCGCGGCCAGCTCCGCCAGGGCGAGGTACTCGGCCGGATCGACCCCGGGGGTGTAGCCGATGAGGACGCCGATGCCGATGGCGCCGGCGGCGAGGTCGGTCGCGAGCTGGTCGAGGATCCGCGCCACCTGGGCTTCGGTCGCAGCCTGCTGCCACTCGCTGCCGGCCAGTCCGGCGAAGACCGCGGCAGCACCCCCGTCCAGCGGCCCGTCCGCCACGACGTGCATGCGCGCGGCCGCCCATGACGCCGAGAAGCCGTAGTTGATCGGGGAGCCTCGTCGGGCCTCCTTCGCGTACGCGAGCTCGACCGGTGCACGGCCGGCTTCGAGGTCGAGCGCAGTGGTGACACCGTCACAGGCCTGAAGTCGCCGTCCGGGCAGCGTCTGCGCGTGGCTGTGGAGATC
>DATBGF010000739.1:0-7358 GCA_036558145.1 Acidimicrobiales bacterium | reverse complement strand
GGCCGAAGCGGTCGACACCGAGGTCCAGGCCCGGGGCGAGGCCCGCCTCGACGAGCGGGTCGAGTGGTGGGACGGGCCGACGGCGATCCGCGTCGCCCTGCTGGTCCGGGCGTTCGAGACCTGGACGCACGCCGACGACGTGCGGCGGGCCACCGGGCGCCCCATGGTGGCGCCGCCCGAGCAGTCGCTGCGCACCATGTCCTCGGCCGCCTGCGGCTTCGTGCCCTCGTTCCTGGCCGCCCGGGAGGTGCAGCATCCCGGGCGAGTGGTCCGCCTCCGGTTCGAGGACCTCGGGCCGGATGCGGCGTGGGACATCGACCTGGGCACGATCGGCGGCGTCCGGCCGGCGAGCGGCACCGAGGTCGACACGGAGATCGCCATGAGCGGCCTCGCGTTCTGCCGGGCGGTCAGCAACCGGCCCCCCGGCGGCACGCACGAGTACGAGGCCACCGGGGACACGGGCCTGGCCGCGGCGGTGGTCGACTCCCTCGCCGCCCTGGCGTTCCTCTGACGGAAAGTTTCGCTTGACGCTTTAGCAAGCTGTGGCTTTAGTAAGCGCATGGATGCGAATCTGCTGCAACGCGCCTGCGCCGCCACCGAGCCCATCGTCGAGCGGGTGACCCCGGCCGACTACGCCAAGCCCACCCCGTGCACGGAGTGGGACGTGCACGACCTGGTCAACCACCTGCTCGGGACGCTGGAGCTCGGCCGCGCCCTGTTCTCGGACACGGCTCCCGAGACCGACGCCGGCCCCGGCGAGGTGCCGAGCGCCGACCTCGCCGGCGACGACCCGGCCAAGGCCTACCGTGTCGGGATGGAGTCCCTGCTCGCCGCGGCCACCGGTGACGCCGTCGCCCGGGCGCACCCGACGCCCTTCGGCGACATGCCCGGCGGCGTGCTGGCCGGCTTCACCGCGCTCGACGTCTTCGTCCACGGCTGGGACCTGGCCCGGGCCACGGGCCAGTCCCCCGACTTCGACGAGGCCCTGGCCGCCGAGATCCTCGCCTTCGGCCACCAGACGATCAGCGACGAGACCCGGGCGCCGCGGATCGGTCCCGAGGTCCCGGCCCCCGACGGCGCCTCCACCCTCCACCGGCTCGTCGCCTACGTGGGCCGCACTCCTTGAGCACGGACGCGGTCCTGCACGCTCTGGCGGAGCCCCAGCGCCGCCGGATCCTGGCGCTCGTGCGGGACCGTGAGCTGCCCGCGGGCGAGATCGCCCGGCAGTTCGACATCACGCCCCAGGCGGTCTCCCAGCACCTCCGGGTCCTCAAGGACGCGGGGGTGCTGCGCGAGCGCCGCGAGGGCACCCGCCGCCTCTACGCGCTGCGCCCGGAGGCCCTCGACCAGGTGCGGGACTTCCTCGACGAGCTGTGGCCCGCGTCGCTGCAGCGGCTCAAGGACGCCGTCGAGAAGGACAAGGGCCGGTGACCGACGCCTACACGACGTCGATCCGCATCGAGGCCAAGCCCGACGAGGTCTTCCCCTACCTGACCGACGCCGCCCTCATGGTGCGCTGGATGGGCGACTGGGCCTGCCTCGCCGCCGAGCCCGGCGGGGAGTTCGCCGTCGACATCGACGGCATCCCGGTGCGCGGCGAGTACTGCGTGGTCGAGCCGCCCACCCGGGTCGTGATGACCTGGGGCGTGCCGGGGAACGACGTGATCCCGGCGGGATCGTCCACGGTCGAGATCACGCTGGCGGCCGACGGCGACGGCACCGTGGTCCGGCTCGTGCACCGCGACCTGCCGCCGGAGGAGGTCGCCAAGCACGGGGTGGGCTGGGACCACTTCCTGCCCCGCCTGGCCGGGGCGGTCACGCCTCGGTGATGGCACCCCGCTCGGCCCCCGCCGCCAGGCGGGCGTACTTGGCCAGCACGCCGCTCGTGTAGCGGGGCGCGGGCAGCTTCCACTCGCCGCGCCGGCGGGCCAGCGTCGCCTCGTCGACGTCGAGGTCGATGGTCTTGGCGTTCACGTCGATGACGATCCGGTCGCCGTCGGCCACGAACGCGATCGGACCGCCGTCCACGGCCTCGGGGGCCACGTGGCCGATGCAGAACCCGTGGGTGCCGCCCGAGAAGCGGCCGTCGGTGACCAGCGCGCAGTCGCCGCCCCGGCCCGCGCCCTTCATGGCCCCGGTCACGGCCAACATCTCCCGCATGCCGGGGCCGCCCTTGGGGCCCTCGTAGCGGATGACCACGACGGTGCCGGGCTCGATGGAGCCGGCCAGGATCGCCTCCATGGCCCCGTCCTCGCCGTCGAACACGCGGGCGGTGCCCTCGAAGCGGTCGAAGCTGATGCCCGCCACCTTGACCACCCCGCCCTTGGGGGCCAGCGAGCCGGTCAGCACCGCGATCCCGCCGAGGGCGTGGATGGGCCGGTCGAGCGGGTGGATCACGTCGCCGTCCGGAGCGGGCGGGTCGATCGACTCCAGGTTCTCGGCCACGGTGCGACCGGTGACGGTCAGGCAGTCGCCGTGCAGCAGCCCGGCGTCGAGCAGGTGGCGCATGACCACGGGGACGCCGCCGATGCGGTCGACGTCGGTCATGTGGTACTTGCCCGCGGGCTTGGTGTCGGCGATGTGGGGGACCCGGGCCGCGACCCGGTTGAAGTCGTCGAGCGCCAGCTCGACCCGGGCCTCGGCCGCGATGGCCAGCAGGTGCAGCACCGCGTTGGTGGAGCCGCCGAGGGCCATGACCACGGCGATGGCGTTCTCGAACGCCTCCTTGGTCATGATCTGGCGGGGCCGGATGCCTTGGCGCAGCAGCTCGACGACGGCTTGGCCCGAGGCGTAGGCGTTGTCGTCGCGGCGCCGGTCCACCGCCGGGGGCGAGGCCGAGCCGGGCAGCGACATGCCGATGGCCTCGGCCACCGACGCCATGGTGTTGGCGGTGAACATGCCCGCGCACGAGCCCTCGGTCGGGCAGGCGTTGCGCTCGATGGCGTCGAGCCCGGCGTCGTCCAGCGTGCCGGCGGCGTGGGCGCCGACGGCCTCGAACACGCTCACGATGTCGAGCGCCTCGCCGTTGTGGTGGCCGGGCAGGATCGAGCCGCCGTAGAGGAACACGCTGGGCACGTTGATGCGGGCCGCGGCCATGAGCATGCCGGGCAGCGACTTGTCGCAGCCCGCGAACGTGACCAGGCCGTCGAGCCGCTCGGCGTGCATGACGGTCTCGACCGAGTCGGCGATGACCTCACGGGACACGAGCGACGCCCGCATCCCCTCGTGGCCCATCGAGATGCCGTCGCTCACCGACACGGTGGTGAACTCGATGGGGAAGGCGCCGGAGGCCCGCACCCCCTCCTTGCACCGCTTGGCCAGCCGGTCCAGCGGCAGGTTGCACGGCGTCACCTCGTTCCACGACGAGCACACGCCGACCTGCGCCTTGTCCCAGTCGTCGTCGGTCATGCCGATGGCGCGCAGCATGGCCCGGGCCGGGGCCCGCTCGTAGCCGTCGGTCACGTCCCGGCTGCGGATCTTTATATCGACGGCGGTCTCGCTGGCACTGGGGTATGACGGCTCTGGCATGGACGGCAAGCGTACGCCTCTCACCCTGTTCGGCCGCAGCCGATACGACCGGGAGATCGCGCGCCTGGCGATCCCCGCCTTCGGCGCGCTGATCGCCGAGCCGATCTACCTGCTGACCGACACGGCCATCGTCGGCCACCTGGGCACTCCCCAGCTCGGCGGGCTGGCCGTGGCCATGTCGATCCTGCTCACGCTGTTCGCGGTCTTCATCTTCCTCGCCTACGGGACGACCGCCACGGTGAGCCGGCTGCTGGGCGCGGGCGACGAGGCCGAGGCCGCCCACCAGGCCGTGCAGTCGCTGTGGCTGGCGGGGATGATCGGGTTCGGCGTCCTGCTGGTCGGCCTGGCGCTCTCGGGGCCCCTGGTGGCGCTGTTCGGGGCCGACGGCGCGGTGGCGGACCACGCGCTGGTCTTCCTGCGCATCAGCCTGTTCGGCGTGCCGGCCATGCTGGCCGTGCTGGCGGGCACCGGCTACCTGCGCGGCCTGCAGGACACCCGGACCACCCTGGTCGTGGCGGCGGGCACCGCGGTGGTCAACCTGGTGATCGAGGTCGTGCTCATCTACGGGCTCGACCAGGGCATCGGCGCCTCGGCCCTGTCCACGGTGATCGCGCAGTGCCTGGCCGCCGGTGCGTACATCCGCCTCATCGCCCGGGCGGCCCGGGACCTGCGGGTGGAGGTCCGCCCGCATCCGGCCAGCATCGTCCGGCTCAGCCGGATGGGCGCCGACCTGCTGGTGCGGACCATGGCGCTGCGGGCGGCGCTGGTCGTGTCCACCGCGGTGGCCGCCCGCCTCGGGACCACCGCGCTGGCGGCCCACGAGATCGCCTTCGGGCTGTGGAACTTCCTCGCCTACGGCCTCGACGCCGTCGCCATCGCCGGCCAGGCCATGGTGGGCCGCCTGCTGGGGTCCGGGGACGCGGGCTCGGCGCGGGGCGCGGGCCGGCGCATGCTCGAGTGGGGCGTGGCGCTCGGCGCGGCCGCCGGGATCGCTGTGCTGGCGACCCGCACGCTGCTCCCCCACATCTTCAGCGACGATCCCGCGGTGCTGGGCGTGGCCGGGTTCCTGCTGGTGTGGGTGGCGCTGCTCCAGCCGCTCAACGGGTTCGTGTTCGTGCTGGACGGCATCCTCATCGGGGCGGGCGACATGGCGTTCCTGGCCCGGGCCATGGCCGGCGCCGCCGCCGTCTTCGTCCCGTGTGCCGTCGCGGTGGCCGCGCTGGGCCTCGGCATCGGCTGGCTCTGGGCCTCCATCGGCCTGCTGATGGCGGCCCGTGGCATCGCCCTCGGGGCCCGCTTCGCGGGCGACCGCTGGGTCGTGCTGGGAGGTCTACCCTCGCGCCGGTGACCACTCTGCTGATGATCGGAACGCGCAAGGGCCTGTTCCTGGCACGCAGCGAGGACCGGGCCGGCTGGGCCGTCGAGGGACCGGAGTTCCCCATGAACGCCGTGTACGCGGTGGCCGTCGACACCCGCCGGGAGACGCCCCGGCTGCTGGTGGGGGCGGACAGCGAGCACTGGGGGCCGTCGGTGTTCCACTCCGACGACCTCGGCGCCACCTGGGAGGAGAAGGAGGGCGGCGCGCTCCGCTTCCCGGTCGAGACCGGGGCGGCGCTGGCCCGCGCCTGGCAGCTCCAGCCCGCGGGGGCGGACCAGCCCGACGTCGTGTACGCCGGGGTCGAGCCCGCGGCGCTGTTCCGCTCCGAGGACGCCGGCGACAGCTTCTCGCTGGTCGAGGGCCTGTGGGACCACCCGCACCGGCCCCAGTGGCAGCCCGGCGGCGGGGGCCTGTGCATGCACACCGTGGTCCCCCACCCCACCGATCCCGACCGGGTGGTCGTGGCCGTGTCCGCGGCCGGCGTCTACCGCACCGAGGACGGCGGCACGACGTGGCAGGCGTCCAACTCCGGGATCCAGGCCCTGCACCAGCCCGACCCGTTCCCCGAGTTCGGCCAGTGCGTCCACAAGATCGCCCGCAACCCGGCCGAGCCGGACGAGATGTTCCTGCAGAACCACGGCGGCGTGTACCGCAGCCACGACGGCGGCGAGCACTGGGAGGCGAGCGAGGGCGGCCTGCCGGCCACGTTCGGGTTCCCCATGGTCACCCACCCCCACACCCCGGGCACGGCCTACGCCTTCCCGCTGGTGGCCGACGCCCACCGCATGCCGCCCGAGGACCGGCTGAGGGTGTACCGCACCACCGACGGCGGCGACTCGTGGCACGGCCTCGACACCGGGCTGCCCGACGAGCCCGCGTACTCCACGGTCCTGCGCGACGCCCTCTGCACCGACGACGCCACGCCCGCGGGCGTGTACTTCGGGACCCGGGGCGGCGACGTGTTCGGCAGCGCCGACGAGGGCGAGACGTGGGGGGCGGTGGCCCACTACCTCCCCGACATCCTGAGCCTGCGGGCCGCCCAGCTCCCGTGACCGCCGCGGCGGTGCAGGTGCGGGTGCCCGCCAGCCTCCGGGGCTACACCGGCGGCCGGCCGGTCGTCGACGTCCCCCTGGCCGACCTCGGCGACGCCCCCACGGTGGGCACGCTGCTCGACCACCTGGCCACGACCCTGCCCGACCTGGAGCGCCGGGTGCGCGACGAGCAGCGCCGCCTGCGCCGCCACGTCAACGTGTTCCTGGGCACCGAGAACGTCCGCGACCTGGGCGAGCAGGCCACCCCGGTCGCGCCCGGCGACGAGGTCGCCATCATCCCCGCCGTGTCCGGCGGCGCCTGATCAGCCCGCCTGAGCCGGGGGCGCGGCCCCACCGGAGCGCGGGTCTGCGATCATCTGACGCCACTCGACCGGGAGCGTCACGCTGGTGGGCACGGCGATCGTCCTCTTCCTCGTCTTCGTCATCGCCGTCCTGGTCGTCAGCGTGCACGCGTCGCAGCAGTACGAGCGGCGCCGGCGGGCGGAGGTGGGCGGGTTCGCCGCGGCGCGGGGCTGGGCCTTCAGGGCCATCGACCAGGGCTGGACCCACATCGCCCGGCGCGCGCCGTTCGGCCTGGGCCACTCCCCGGCCGCGCGCTACGTCATGGTCGGGCCCTACGCCGGGCTCGGCGCGGTGGTGTTCGAGTACCAGTGGGCGACGGGGACAGGCGACGGCCGCAGGATGCACGGCACCGGGGTGTACGCCCTGGTGCTGCCGGCGCCGCTGCCGTGGGTCCACGTCCGGGGCGAGAGCGTGCGTGCCGACGACCTCCGCTTCGCGCACGACCTGCTCAACCCGCGGACCATGGAGGAGCTGGTGGGCGCGGCCGGGCTGACCGTGCAGGTCTCCGACCGCTACCTGGTGGCCACGACGGGCAAGGCCCTCGACCTGGCGTGGGTCGATCGCACCCTGCAGCTGCTGGGGAGGATCGTCACCCGCCTGCCCGACTACGTGTGGACCGACCGCGGCGCGGCTCCGCCCCCCGTGTGGGGGTACCCGGCGTGACCACCGCGCAGAGCGTGGGCGTCGGCGTCCTGATCGGGTGGCTCCTGATCCTCACGGGCATGGTCAGCTACAACCGCTTCGTCCGCCAGCGCAACCTTGTCGCCGAGTCGTGGCGCCAGATCGACGTCGAGCTGGTGCGGCGGCACGATCTCGTCCCTGGCCTGGTGGCGACGGTGCAGGGCTACGCGACCCACGAGCGGGCCCTGTTCGAGATGGTGGAGACGGGCGCGCATCCCAAGGACATCGCCCAGGCGCACGGGTTCGAGGCCATGAGCGCCGACGCCCTGGGCGCCGCCCTCGACGGCGTCATCGCCGCCCATCCCGACGAGTGGGCCCGCTTCCGGGAGGGCGACGACAAGGCCCGCGGCAAGCTCATGGGGTTCTTCGTCGGCCAG
>DATBGF010000738.1:0-20613 GCA_036558145.1 Acidimicrobiales bacterium | reverse complement strand
GCCTGGCCCTGGAGGCCCGCATGCTCGAACCGCTGGAGCTCGTCCCCGCCGCGGCGCGGGGCAAGGTGGCCGAGCTGAGGACCGTCGAGGCCGTCCTGTTCACGCCGAGCCGCCCGGGCCGCGTGCTGGACGAGGCCCGCCGCCGCAGGATCGGCTGAAGCGACGCCGGTGGCGCTCAGGTCTGCGGAGCGTCGGACGCCTGGTGGCACGCGGCCGCCAGGATGACGTCCACGACCTGGTGGGCGTAGCACTCGTCCATCGACTGGCCGCTGACCAGCTCGCGGTAGAAGGGCACCGCGCCGACCAGGTCGAGCACCAGCTCGACGTCGGTGTCGGGGGGGAGCTGGCCGCTGACGACGGCCCGCTGCACGACCTCGCGGGGCCGCTTGCGGCGGTCCCGGACGAAGCCGGACAGGACCTCGCGCATCTCGGGGTTCACGGCCGCCTCGGCCATCACCCCGGGCATGATGCGCCCCGCCGCCGTCTCGTGCAGCTTCGTGGCCAGCTGCATCATCAGCAGGGCCAGGTCGCCCCGCACCGAGCCGGTGTCGACCAGGTCGGGCTCCAGGCCCATGCTGTGGGCGGTGTCGAGCAGCAGGTTGGCCCGGGACGGCCAGCGGCGGTAGATCGTCGCCTTGCCACAGCCGGCCCGCGCCGCCACCTCGTCGACGGTGAACCCGCCGGGCCCCTTGTCCGCCAGCACCTCGATGGCGGCCTGGCGGATGGCGGCGTCGGCCCGGACGTCGCGTGGACGTCCGGGCCGGCGCTCGGCCAGCGGGGCCTCGCCGGGGGCGTCGGTGGCGGTCATCGCAGCTCGGCCGGCGCGTCGCCGGCGGCGGGCGCAGGAGCCGGAGCGTCAGCGGGGGCGTCGACCGGGGTCTCGACCTGGCCGTCCGAGCCGTTCCCGTCGCCCGCGACAGCCGCGGTGGCCGGGGCCGGAGCCGGCGAGGGCTCCGCGACGGCCTCGCCGTACTCGTGGTCGTGGGCCCGGGCCGGGAGGTAGAGCGCCACGATGATGGCCCCCACGATGAGGGCCACGGTCCCGATCAGGAAGGCGATGGCCATGCCGTCGGTGAAGCCGTTGGAGGCGGCGTCGATGAGGCCGGTACCCCGCGGCCCGAGCGTCTCGCCGATCCGGATGGCCGCGCCGACCTGGTCGGTCGCCGCGCTGGCCGCGTCGGCCGGCAGGGGCAGGCCGGCGATGGCGTCGGTCACCCGCGGCCGGTAGGTCGACATCATCACCGAGCCGAGCACGGCCACGCCCAGGGCGCCGCCGATCTGGCGGGTGGTGTCGTTCACGGCCGACCCGACGCCCGCCTTGGCCAGCGGTAGCGAGCCCATGATCGACTCGGTGGCCGGCGGCATCACCAGGGCCAGGCCGATGGCCAGCACGATCAGCGCCACCAGGACCTGTGGGTAGGTCGAGCCGGCCGTCAGCCGGCTGGCGATCGCCAGCCCGGCGGCGCCGGTCAGCAGGCCCGCGGCGACGACGATCTTGCTGCCGATCCGCTCGACGATCTTGGCCGACAGCGGGGCCACGACCATCTGGGTGGCGGCCATGGGGACCAGCCGCACACCCGCCTCCAGCGCCGTGTAGCCGAGCACCGACTGCAGATACTGGGTGAGCAGGAACAGCGAGCCGAACATGGCGAAGAACGTGAGCATCAGCGAGCCGCTGGCCGCGCTGAACCGCGGGTTGCGGAAGAAGTTCATGTCGAGCATCGGGGTGCGGGTGCGGCGCTCCCAGATGTAGAACGCGCCGAGCAGCACGGCCGCCAGCACGAAGGCGCCGATCACGGCCGGCTCGGTCCAGCCGTTGGGGCCCTCGATGATGGCCCACACCAGCGCGACCAGGCCGGTGATGGACAGCACGGCCCCGGGGGCGTCGACCGGCGGGGCGGCGGGGTCGCGGGAGGTGGGCACGAAGATCTGGCCGAGGATCAGCGCCACGATCACGACCGGCACGTTGACCAGGAAGACCGAGCCCCACCAGAAGTGTTCGATCAGCCAGCCGCCGGTCACCGGGCCGATCGCCACGGCCACACCGGCGGTGGCGGCCCACATGGCGATGGCCTGGGCCCGCTCCTTCCGCACGGTGAAGACGTTGGTGATGATCGAGAGCGTGGCGGGCATGATCAGCGCGCCGCCGATGCCCATGATCGCCCGGGTGACGATCAGCTGGTTGGCGCTGCCGGCGAAGGCGGACAGGATCGAGGCGCTGCCCATGATGGCGAGGCCGAGGGCCAGCGCCCCGCGCCGGCCGAAGCGGTCGCCGAGGCTGCCCATCGTGAGCAGCAGGCCGGCGAAGACCAGGACATACGCGTCCACCACCCACTGGAGCTGGCTGGTGGTGGCGCCCAGGTCCTTCTGCAGGGTCGGGATGGCCACGTTGACGATCGTGTTGTCCATCACGATCAGCAACAGGCTCAGGCACATGACCGCGAGCACGATCCAGCGACGCGGATCGGCCTCGCGTGCGTCGGGGGCGACGGCAGGGGATGCAGCGGGCATGCGCTCCACTCTGCGCCCTCTAGTTCCGAAACGCAAGAGTTCCGGAACGATTCAGTCCGTGACCTGCACGATCCCGCCGCCCACGACCTCGTCGCCGTCGTAGAGGACGACGGACTGGCCGGGCGCCACGCGGCGCTCCGGGCGTTCGAAGCGGACGGTCGCCCGCTCGCCGGCGGGGCCGAGGGGCGCGACCCGGGCCGGGCGGGGGGTGCCGTGGGCGCTGCACTGGGCGCCGGCCGGGCCTCGCACCGGGCCGGCGGCCCACACCATCGCCTCCAGCGTGAGCGCCTCCACCTGCAGGTCGGCCTCGCTCCCCACCCGCACGGTCGCGCCGGGCACGTCCACCGCGGTGACGTAGCGGGGGGCGCCGCCTCCCGGCAGCCCGAGGCCCCGGCGCTGGCCCACGGTGACCAGCTCGACCGCGTCGACTGCGCCGACGTCCCGGCCGGTCTCGTCCACGATCCGCCCGGGGCGCAGCTCGATGCGCCGGCCCAGGAAGCCGCCGCGGCCGTGGGCCGCGGTCACGAAGCACACGTCCTGGCTGTCGGGCTTGTCCGCGGTGCGCAGGCCCAGCGCCGCGGCCTCGGCCCGCACGTCGTGCTTGGACGTCTCCCCCACCGGCAGCAGCGTGCGGGCCAGCGTGTCCTGGTCGAGCACGTAGAGGACGTAGCTCTGGTCCTTGGCCGGGTCCGCCCCCCGGGCCAGGCGGCGGGTCCCGTCGGCCCGGGCCACGATGCGGGCATGGTGGCCGGTGGCGACGGCGTCGAAGCCGACCGCCCAGGCCCGCCGGGTGAGCCGGTCGAACTTGAGGTGGCGGTTGCACTCCACGCACGGGTTGGGCGTCACGCCCCGGCAGTGGGCGTCGACGTAGGGCTCGACCACGTGGCGCTCGAAGTCGTCGCTGAAGGTCCACGTGTGGTGGTCGATCCCCAGCTGCTGCGCCACGCGCCGGGCGTCGTCCACGTCGCTGACCGAGCAGCAGCCGGTGTCCGACTCGCCGCCCCACAGCTTCATGGTCACGCCCACGACCTCGTGCCCGGCCGCCAGCAACCGGGCCGCGGCCACGGACGAGTCGACGCCCCCGGACATGGCGACGAGGACCTTCACGCCGCGGCCTTCCGCAGGCGGGCCACGGCCGCGGGGATGACCGCCAGCGCGTGGTCGACGTCGGCCGCGCTGGACGGCCAGCCGAGCGACAGCCTCAGCGCCCCGGCCGCCTGGTCCGGGGCGACGCCCATGGCCGCCAGCACGTGCGAGTGCGTCTGGGCCCCGCTGGCGCAGGCGGACGCGGCCGACGCGCACACGCCCGCCTCGTCCAGCAGGAACAGCAGCGGCTCGCTCTCGATGCCCGGCAGGCTCAGGTGCACCAGCCCGGGCAGCCGGCCGGACCGCTCGACACCGGTCTCGGTGGCCCCGGGGATGGCAGCCAGCAGCCCGTCGGCCAGGCGGTCGCGCCAGGCCCGCACCCGCGCCGCGGTCTCGTCCCGTGTGGCCCGCGTCGCCGCCAGCGCGGCGGCGAAGCCGGCGATGCCGGCGACGTTGTGGGTGCCGCTGCGCAGCTCCCGCTCCTGGCCGCCGCCGAGCGCGCGGGCCTGTAGCGGGGTCCCGGGGCGCACCACCAGCGCGCCGACGCCCTGGGGCCCGCCCAGCTTGTGGGAGCTCAGGCTGACCAGGTCGGCCCCGGCCACCAGGTCGGCCACGTCGAGCCAGGGGGCGG
This sequence comes from Acidimicrobiales bacterium, assembly GCA_036558145.1. GTDB lineage: Bacteria > Actinomycetota > Acidimicrobiia > Acidimicrobiales > VFJN01 > ZC4RG19. The sequence continues at coordinate 16,385 of DATBGF010000738.1, read as the reverse complement.
CCTGGACGGCGTCGGCGTGCACCGCGGCGGACGGCGCCCGCCGGCGCACCAGCGCGGCGACCTCGGGCAGCGGCTGGATGGTGCCGACCTCGTTGTTCGCCGCCATGACCGACACGAGCGTCGTATCCGGCTCCAGCGCCGCGGCGAGGGCGTCGAGGTCGACGACGCCGCGCCGGTCCACGGCCACCGTGGTCCCGCCGACCAGCGCCACCGGGCTCAGGACCGCCTCGTGCTCGACCGCGCTGCACAGCACCGGGCCGGGCCGGGCCGCGTGCACGCCGAGGACAGCGAGGTTGTCCGCCTCCGTGCCCCCGCCCGTGAACACCACGTCGCCCGGCCGGCACCCGACGGTGGCGGCCACCGCGTCGCGGGCCTCGTCCACGACCTGGCGCGCCGCCCGGGCCACCCGGTGGGCGCCGGACGGGTTCCCGAAGCGCTCGCCAAGCCAGGGCGCCATGGCCGCGGCCGCCTCCGGGCGCAGTGCGGTCGTGGCCGCGTGATCGAGGTAGGTGAGCCGGTCGGGCACCGTCCCAGTGTCGCACCCGGGCCTGGGTTCAGCGCCAGGTCGGAGGCGGTGGCGGCGGCAACGGCGCCCCGTGGGCCCGCTGCCAGGCGGCGGCCAGGCACACGAGGAACATGTACGGGTGCAGCCAGCGGGGCGGCGTGTGGTCGATGCGCAGCGCCAGCGGGTTGGCGAGGCGCAGCGCGAGGTGCTCCCGGGCCGAGGGGGTCAGCTCCCCGTAGCGCAACAGGTACGTGCGCACGACGCCGTAGGCGTCCTCGTCCAGGGCGCTCACGTCCAGCGAGTTCACGTAGCCCTCGTAGCCCGGCGGCGGGGTGAACCACGCGGGCACCACCCGGGACTGGGCCGACCGCTCCCGCACCACCAGCGTGCCCGCCGCCATGTCGCCGAGGCGCTGGTCGCGCGGCGAGAGCAGGGCGGACACGACGGCCGTGAACCCCACCGGGGGCACGAAGATGTCGATCAGCCCGACCGCGGCCCGCACGAACGCCTGCTGGAAGCGGATCGACGTGCCGTCCAGGCTCACCGCCCGCAGGCCGAGGGCCGCCTTGCCCGGGGTGCGCCCGCGCCACAGCGACTCCCACGCGCAGAACCACACCACGATGGCGCCGACGCTGAAGATGGCGGCGAACACCGCCCCGCCGACGCCGTCGATGCCGCCCAGGATCTGCCCGAGAGCGAGGCCCAGGCCCAGCAGCACGGCCCCGAGCGCCAGGATGTCGATGACGAACGCCAGCGTGCGGGAGGCCACCCCGGCCCGTTCGATGTCGAGGATGACCGCTTCGGGTGTCACGATCCGCTGGGATGCTGCGGTCGCGCCGGCCCCGGTCCACCCGTCCACGGGCTCCATGCGCGCACGTTACCAACGGCATCACCGCTAGCGTCCGCTGGGCTCCATGGACATCGATCGCTTCATCGCCCGCAACCGCCCGGCCTGGGACCGGCTCGACGAGCTGTCGCGCCGCGCCGGGCGGGGCACGAGCCGGCTGGCCCCGGCCGAGGTCGACGAGCTGATCGACCTGTACCAGCGGGTGTCGTCCCACCTGTCCCACGCCCGCGTGGCCTACGACGACCCCGGCCTGGTGCGCTGGCTGACGCGGCTCGTCGGCCAGGCCAACGGCGTCATCTACTCCAGCCGCACGCGCACGACCCGGGCCATCGCCGACTTCTTCGCCTGGCGCTTCCCCGCCGCGGTCTGGCAGAGCGGCCGGTTCGTGGCCGTGTCCGCCGCCCTGCTGCTGGTCCCCGCGCTGGCGCTGGGCGTCTGGCTCGGCACGAGCGCGGAGGCCCGCGAGGCCAGTGCCCCCGATGCGGTGCGCGAGGCCTACGTCAACCAGGACTTCGAGGACTACTACTCCTCCGAGGCCGCGTCGCAGTTCGCCACCGAGGTCACCGTCAACAACATCCTGGTGGCGGTCATGGCCTTCGCCGGCGGCATCCTGCTGTGCCTGCCCACCGTGTGGGCGATGGTGAACAACGGCGCCAACCTGGGCTTCGCCGCCGGCCTCTTCGCCGACGCCGGGGAGCTGCCCAAGTTCTTCGGCCTGATCCTGCCCCACGGGCTGCTGGAGCTGACCGCCATCGTGATCGCGGGCGCGGCCGGGCTGCGCCTGGGATGGGCCGTGATCGCGCCCGGCGACCGGACGCGGGGCCAGGCGGTGGCCGAGGAGGCCCGGCGGGCCGGCGTCATCGCCCTCGGGCTGGTCCTGGCCTTCGCGGTCGCGGGCACCATCGAGGGGTTCGTGACCGGACGCGGCGTGCCCACCGCCCTGCGGGTCGGGCTGGGCGTCACCGCCTGGGCCGTGTTCGTGACCTGGATCGTGGTCCAGGGCCGGGCCGCCGCCGCCCGGGGCGTGACCGGCGAGGTGGGTGAGCTCGACCGGGGCTGGGCCGACCTGGCCGCGGCCCGCGAGCGCGCCTGGGCCGGCTGATGGCGACTGCGCCGGCCCTCAGAGCCGGCCGGTGGCCTTGACCCGCAGGTAGGTGTCGGCCAGCGCCGGGGCGAGCCGGCCGGGCCGGGCGTCGATGACGGTGGCCCCCAGGCTGCGCAGGCGGAACGCGGTGCGGCGGCGGGCCTCCAGCGCGCTCAGGGCCGCGGCCCGCCGGTACACGGTCGTGGGCTCGTCCCCGGGCGCGGCGGACCAGCGCTCGACGTCGGGATCGTTCACCCCGGCCACCACCACGACGTGGTCCCGCAGGATCAGCGGCAGCGCCGGGACCAGCCACTCGTCCACGGCCTGGGCCACCAGGTCCGTCAGGACGACCAGCATCGTGCGGCGCCGGAACCGGGCCAGCGTCTCGCTGAACGCCCCGGCGTAGTCGCTCTCGGCCAGCACCGGCTCCAGGTCGTAGAGCGCCTCCACCACCCGCCCGAGCTGGGAGCGCCCGCTCCCCGGCGGCACGGCTGCCCGCACCTCCCGGTCGAAGGCGACGACGCCGCACCGGTCCCCGAGCCCGGTCGAGACCGCGGTCATCATCATCACCGCGTCCACCGCGTGCTCGACCCGGGGCACGCCGTCGACCCGGCCGGCCATGACCCGGCCGTTGTCCAGCAGCACGAGGACCGTCTGGTTGCGCTCGGCCCGGTAGGTGCGCACGATCGGGCGGCCGGTCCGGGCGGTGGCCGCCCAGTCGACCCGGCGGAACTCGTCGTCGACGGTGTACTCCCGCAGCTGGTCGAACTCGGTCCCGCCGCCCCGGCCCTGGGCCGAGCGCAGCCCCACCTCCAGGATGCGGGCCTTGCGGATGCGCAGCTCGGCCTCGTCCTTGGAGCGGAACGACGGGTAGACGCGCAGGACGCCGGGCACCGTGAGCGCGGCCTGGCGCGCCGCCAGCCCCAGCGGCCCCTCGACCCGCACCACCAGCTCGCGCACCAGGAACCGGCCCCGCCGGGCCGGGCGGATCGGCGTGGACGCCCGCAGCGTGCCGCGCCCGGGGATGCGGGCGGAGGTCCGGCGGGTGTCGGGCCGCAGCGACGGCGCCAGCTCGTCGGCCAGCGCCACCCGGATCGAGCGACGCCGCGGGTTGCGCACGGTCCAGGCCACCTCGGCCCGGCGGTCGAGCGTCACCGCCGGAGGCAGCGATCGCTGCACGTCGAGCCTGCCCGGCGACAGCGCGGCCAGCGCGTCGAGCAGCGCGACGGCCAGCAGCGCCAGGTTGACCACCAGCAGGTTGCGCCAGATGGATCCCGGGACGACCAGCACGACGGCCGCGGCCAGTGCGGCCACCAGCGCCGTCCGCCGGGTGGGGACCACCCCCCGCCGGGGCCAGCGGGAACGGTTGCTCAACGGGGCACCGGCACCGAGGCGAGGATCCCGTCCAGCACGCCGTCCACCGTGGTGCCCTCCAGCTCCAGCTCGGGGCGGAGCTGCACCCGGTGGCGCACGCACGGCTTGATCACGGCCTTGACCTCGTCCGGGGTCACGAACGGCCGGCCCGCCAGCCACGCCCAGGCCTTCGCCGCGTGCAGGACCATGGCCGCGCCCCGGGGGGACACGCCGAGCGTGACCGCCGGGGCCGCCCGCGTGGCCCGGACGACCGCGACGATGTAGGCGAGGATGGCCGGGTCCACCCGGATCTGGGTGATCTGGGCCCGGGCCGCGGCGATGTCCTCCGCCCCCGCCACCGGCTTGATGCCGGCCGCGGTGATGTCGTGGGGGTCGAGCCCGCGGTCGTGGCGGGCCAGCACCTCCTGCTCCTGGTCGGGCGTGGGGTAGGCCACGGCCAGCTTGAACAGGAAGCGGTCGAGCTGGGCTTCCGGCAGCGGGTAGGTGCCCTCGTACTCGATGGGGTTCTGGGTCGCGACGACCATGAACGGCTCGGGGAGCGGATGGGAGATGCCCTCGGAGGTGACCTGGCGCTCCTCCATGGACTCCAGCAGCGCCGCCTGGGTCTTGGGCGGGGTGCGGTTGATCTCGTCCGCCAGCAGCACGTTGGTGAACACCGGCCCCGGCCGGAAGCGGAACCGGGTCTCCCCGGGGGCGTCGCCGTCCAGGATGAGCTGGCCGGTCACGTCCGACGGCATCAGGTCGGGGGTGAACTGCACCCGCTTGACGTCGAGGTCCACCGCCGCGGCCAGGGCCTTGACGATGAGCGTCTTGGCCACGCCCGGGACGCCTTCCAGCAGCACGTGGCCGCGGGCCAGCAGCGCGGCCACCAGGCCCGACAGCGTGCCGTCCTGGCCGACGACCAGCTTCGCCACCTCGTCGCGCACGGCGAGGATGGCCGTGCGCGGGTCGCGCCCGCCCGGGGCGTCGGTGGGCTCGTCAGACATGGGTGAGGACCTCCTCACGGATTCGGTCAATGGTGCGCGCCAGGGTGACGAGCTGGCCGTCGTCGAGCACGGGCTCCGGCCCCAGCGCCCACCCCAGCATGGACTCGTCCAGTCCGGTGCGCTCCGCCGTCACGGCCGCCAGCACACCCAGCTGCGCGTCGCGGGGCACGCCGAGGCGATCGCACAGGAAGGACCGGAGGTCGCGCCGCAGCAGCTCGCCGGCGTGCTGGGGCGCCCGGCTCCGGTCGAGCAGGCCACCGGTCGCGGCCACCAGCTCGGACCCGGCCACGGCGACGGGCTGGGGCTCGAGCACGGGACGGCCGAGCCGCTTGGCCCGCCACAGCGCGTAGACGACGAACGCCAGGGCGAGCTGGAGCAGCGCGGCCTTGACCCCGGGGGCGATCAGCTCGCGCAGCGTGCGCCCGCCGCCCGTCGTGGCCAGCGGGCCGGGCTCCAGCACCAGCAGGCGGGTGCCCGGTTGGGGCGCCAGGAGCGCCGAGGCCACCGGCGCGTTCTCGCCCTTGGCGAGTGCGGCGTTGACCATGATCCCGGCGCCGCCCACGGCGACCACGTTGCCGTCGCCCTCGCCCGTGACGACCACGTAGGCCGAGCCCGACCCGTCGTCGAGGCAGGAGTCCGAGCCGAGCGGCGAGCGGTAGAGCACGCCGCCGTGGCGGGGCCGGACGGCGGACACGTCGATGCCGTCCAGCGGATCGATCTCGCAGTCCTGGCGCAGCCGGGCCGGGGAGCCGAGGTCGCTCGGCCGGTCGAAGACGCCGGCGCGGCTAGGCGCGAACGAGGACGCCGGGTCGGTGACGACCAGCGTGCCGCCCGCGTCGACCCAGTCCTCGACCAGCTTGGTCTGGTCCTGGTCCAGCAGGTCCACGAACAGCAGGACGATGTCGGGCGGGTCGTCCTCGGTGCTCAGCGCGGGCAGCGTGTCGGCCACCTCGACGTCGGTGCCCAGCTCGCCGGCCAGCGCGACGAGCGCGCTGGTGCCGAGCCGGTCGTCGGACGTCGGCGACAGCGCCGGCCCGGTGCGGCCGCGCGTCGTCTGTCCCACCAGCCACACGCCGATGAGCGTCGCCAGCACCACGGACGCGCCGATGAGCAGGTCGCGAGGGCCGTTCTTCACCCGCCGATCACCGGGCCCTCGCCGCGGCCGCCGGCCGCAGCACCTGGTCGGCCAGGGCCACGAAGCGGTCGCGCCGCTCCGGCTCGGCGGGGGCGCCGCCGTACCACACGTCCTCGAACACCTCGGTGGCGGCGGCGAACGCGGGTGCGACGTCGGGGGCGGACCCGCGCACCTCGGCCACCAGCTCGCCCGCGGTGCGCCCGACCAGGTCGGTGATGACCTCGCGGGCGGCCAGCTCGCCCACCAGGATCCGGTAGCGGGCCCGCAGCGCGTCCCGCCAGCGCCCCTCGGCCTCGGCCCGCGCCAGCTCGGAGCGCCAGTCGATGTCCTCCTCGCCCGGCGCCACCACGACCCGGCTGCCGTCGGCCTCGGCCGCCACCCGGCCCAGGGCCCAGCCGGCACGGCTGCGGTAGATGAGGTACCCCACCAGTCCGAGCAGGGCGAACACGACCAGCCAGCCCACCCAGACCGGCACGCCGCCGAGGCCGAGCGGCGACAGGAGCCGGGACAGCTGGTCCGAGATCCAGTTGCCGATCCGCTCGATCACCGTCGGCGAGTCGCGCCACTGGTACTGGGGCCGGGACAGGATCTCGTCGGCCGCATCGCGGGCCTGGCCCGGCTCGTGGGCCGGGTCGGGCAGGTCGAGCGGCAGCCAGGGCAGCGCCTGGACCAGGAGCACGTCAGTCGCGCCGATCGAAGGCGTGGCCGGCGGCCATGTCGATGTCGAGGCCCTCGGTCCGCACCCGGAGGTCGAGGTAGAGCAGCACGGTGGACGCCGCCACGAACGGCACGACGATGACCTCGGCCGCGATGTTGCCCGCAGCCAGGATCGGCCAGCCCCGGTCGAGCCCCACCCAGCCCGCGAGGAGCTCGGGCAGGGCGCTGAGCGCGGTGCCCAGCAGCCAGCTGGTGAGCCCCATGAGCAGGGCGATCCCCAACGTGGGGAAGTAGCGGGCGCGGGTGAGCCGGGTCGAGCGCCCGAGGCTCGCGAAGGCACCGACGCCCTCGACGCCCACGATGGGGGCCACCGGGACGAAGAGGGCCATGACGAAGGGCAGGCCGATGTAGCACGCCAGCGCCCCGCCGATCTCGGCCAGCTTCACGATCACGAACGTGACCAGCAGGGGGCCCGACCGGCGCCCGATCACCCCGAAGACCTCGCGCAGCCGCGGGTCGCGGCCCATGGTCCACTGGGTCACGAGGTGGGCGATGCCCGCCGCCACGCACACGAGCGCGAACGTCGAGAGGATGATGATGGCGATCTGCACCATCAGCTCGGCGCCACCGCCGCTCCCCTGCTCGTTGAGCACGGTCGGGTCGTCGGTCACGAAGTCGGACAGGGACACGCCGCTGCCGATGTAGTCGCGCTGGATGAAGGCGGACAGCAGTTGGAGCGGCACGACGAACGTGGCGGTCAGCCCGATGATCCGCGCCGGGCGCGCCTTGATCACGGCGAAGCCGCCGTCGAGGATGTCGGCGGTCGTCCGGGGGATCAGCGGGATGGACGGCACCGCCGCGGCGCCGGGGCCCTCGTCGCCCTCGACCGGCGTGAGCGTGGGCCCGATGGGGGCCGCGGCGACGTGGGCGTCGGGGACCGGCTGGTCGACCACCGAGCCGGGCACCGCCCAGCCCGATCTCGTCACCCCGGGATCGTCCACGGCGCCATCATCCCCCATGATGGAGGCCGGGCGCGCACGCCCCGACCGGGAGGCAGATGTGGAGGGCTACGAACCCGGCACCTACGGCGATCGCCTGGCCGACGTGTACGACGGCTGGTACTCCGACGTCACCGACGCCGTCGCCACCGTCGAGCGGGTGGCGGCCCTGGCCGGCGACCCGCCCGGCCCCGTGCTGGAGCTGGGGGCCGGCAGCGGGCGCCTGGCCCTGCCGCTGGCCGCCCGCGGCCTGGACGTGTGGGCGCTCGATGCGTCCGCCGCCATGGTCGAGCGCCTGCGGGCCAAGCCGGGTGCCGCCGCGGTCCACGCCGTCGTGGGCGACATGGCCGCGCTCGACCTCGGCGCCGGGGCCCCGGCCGGCTTCGCCGTCGTCCTGTGCGCCTACAACACGCTGTTCAACCTGACCGACACCGACGCCCAGCGCCGCTGCCTGGCGCGGGTGGCCGATGTCCTCGCCCCCGAGGGGCGGCTGGTGGTCGAGGCCTTCGTGCCCCCGCCGGGCGGCGAGGAGGACGCGGCTGTGAGCGCGGTCGAGCCCCGCCACATCGGCCTGGACGAGGTGGTGCTGACCGTGAGCCGGCTCGACCCCGGGACCCGGACCGTGACCGGCCAGCACGTCCAGATCCGCGAGGACGGCATCCGCCTGCGCCCGTTCGTGCTCCACTACGCCGGCCCGGAGCAGATCGACGCGCTGGCGGCCGAGGCGGGGCTCGTCCTCGTCGAGCGCCACGGTGGGTGGCGGGGTCAGCCGTACTCGTTGTCCTCCGATGTCCACGTGAGCAGCTATGCCCGTGCCTGATGAAGATGGCGTGAAGAACACGGTCCGTGCGGCGCGGCCAAAGCTGTACGTTGACGCGGTGTCCACGTTTGCCAGCCGCCGCTTCCGTGCGTCGCGTCCATGAGCCAGCTTCGCCTCAACCCCCTGACCGGGCGCTGGGTCGCCGTCGCCGTCGACCGGGAGAACCGCCCGGGTGACCTCGTGTCCCGCCAGCTTCCGGTCGAGGCCGACCCCGAACGTCCCTGCCCCTTCTGCCCGGGCAACGAGGAGGCCACCCCGCCGGCGCTGGAGACCTACGGCAAGCACGGCGACTGGGTGGTGCGGGTCGTCCCCAACCGCTTCCCCGCCTTCGACGGCGACGAGCCGCTGCGGGTCCAGAACATGGGGCCGGTGTTCACCCAGGCCGCCGCCAGCGGCATCCACGAGGTGCTGGTCTTCTCGCCCGACCACCGCGCCGGCTGGGCCGACCTGGACGACGCCCAGGCCGCGGTGACCATGGCCGCCATCCGCGACCGGATGGAGGACCACGCCCGCCGGCCGTCGATCCGCTACACGCAGGTGATCGTGAACCACGGCCGCGAGGCCGGCGCCAGCCTGGAGCACCCGCACGGCCAGCTGCTCGGCATCCCGTTCGTCCCCGGCGAGATCGCCGAGGAGGAGGCCGGGTTCCGCCGCTTCGAGGGCTCGTGCCTGCTGTGCACGACGCTGGAGGCCGAGGAGGCCGCCAACCACCGGGTGGTCTACGCCGACGAGCGGGTGGTCGTGGTGTGCCCGTTCTGGTCGGGCACCCCCTACGAGATGCTGGTGCTCCCGCGCCAGCACGCCGTGCAGGTCATCGACGCCGCCCCGGCCGACGTGGCCGCGGTGGGCCGGGCCATCCGCACGGTCCTGGCCCAGCTGCGGGGCAGCCTGGGCGCGGTGGCGTACAACCTGGTGTTCCACACCGCGCCCCACCGCCACGCGGGCCCGTTCCACTGGCACGTGCACGTGCTGCCCCGGGTGACCAGCGTGGCCGGCTTCGAGCAGGGCACCGGCGTGATGATCGACATAGTGGCGCCCGAGATCGCGGCCAAGCACCTCACCGTGGTGGGCTGACCCGCACCGCCATGTCGTAGGCGCGGCGGCGCGGCACCGAGAGGCGCTCGGCCACGGCCTTGGCGGCGTCGCGGGTGGTAGCGCCCGCGTCCAGCTCGTCCCGGAGGGCCGCGAGCACATCCTCGTCCCCCGGCGGGGCGGCCGCGGGGGCGCCGGCCAGCACGATCACCATCTCGCCCGGCGGCTGGCGCTCGGCGGCCCAGGCGTGCGCCTCCGCCAGGGTGCCCCGCCACACCTCCTCGTGCAGCTTGGTCAGCTCGCGGGCCACGACGACCGGCCGGTCGTCCCCGCACGCGGCGGCCAGATCGGCCAGCGTCCGGGCCAGCCGGTGGGGCGCCTCGTACAGGACGCACGTGCGCGGCTCGGCCGCCACCGCGGCCAGGCGCTCGCTGCGGCCCGCACCCTTGCGGGGCAGGAAGCCCTCGAACACGAAGCGGCCCGCGGGCAGCCCGCTGACCACGAGGGCGGCCAGCGACGCCGACGGGCCCGGGACCACCTCGACCGGGTGGCCCGCGGCCACGGCCGCCGCCACGAGCCGCTCGCCCGGATCGGAGATGCCCGGCATGCCCGCGTCGGACACCAGCGCCACCCGCTCGCCCCGGTCCAGCCGGGCCAGCACCCGGGGGATCTCCCGCGCCTCGGTGTGCTCGTTCACGACCACCAGCGGCCGGCGCTCGATCCCCGCCAGCGAGAGCAGCTTGCCGGTGCGGCGGGTGTCCTCGCAGCAGACCGCGTCCGCCCCGGCCAGCGCCTCGGCGGCCCGCGGCGCCAGGTCCCCCAGGTTGCCGATGGGCGTGCCCACCAGGACCAGACTCCCCGTCTCGCTCATCCCTTCACTTCCAGCTGGTCGCCGGGCCGGAGCCGCCAGCGCGCGAAGGAGCCGGCCTCGGCCTCGATGACCGACCGGGCGTGCCACACCGGCCGGGACAGGCGGTGGCGCGGCATGGTCACGACCCGCAGCACCCGCAGGTCCCCGTCGCAGAAGGCGACGTCGATGGGGAAGCGCATGCCCAGCGTGTGCACGGACCGGGAGGGCGACAGCATCAGCGCCCCGTCGATGTGGTCGCGACCCAGCAGCCCGCGGGCCCGGGCGCGGCGGGAGGGTGCCAGCTCGAGGCTGGCCAGCACCTCACCGTCTCTCAGCAACCAAGCCACGGCGCTTCATCATGCCGAGAGCGCGGCCGAGTTGGGCAGTCAAAGCGAGTGTTGCCTTGCGGCTGAGCAGTACGGCCGGTGGTCCCCCGCCAAATTCCCACGCGTGGGCCGTGGCGAGCGGCCCACCCGCTCAACCGCCCTTCGCGGCCGTGACGAACGCAGTGACGAGCGGGTGGGGATGGATGATCGTGCTGCGGGCCTGGGGCACGAACAGGGTGCCGACGAAGAAGGGATGCTCGGCCAGCTCGACGATCCGCACCTCGCCGTCCTGGTCGGTCCCGCTCACCACCAGCCCCGCTCCCGTGAGGTCGTCCAGGTACGCGGGGTTCAGCCCGAACCGGCAGTAGTAGTGCTCGGTGACGCTCGCTTCCGGGTACGCGTCGCCCGCCCGGGTCCCGGCCCGCACCTCGACCGACATCTTCTCGCCCACCAGCGAGCAGGTCAGCGGGCTCACCATCAGCGTGGGCGCGTCCGGATGCGACTCCCCGTGCTCCGCCCCCGCGATGCCCGCGACCTGCCGGGCGAACTCGATCACGATGTGCTGGAAGCCCCCACAGGTCCCGAGCAGCGGGACCCCGGCGGTGCGGGCGTGGGTGATGGCGTCGAGCGCGCCCTCCTGGCTGCGGTAGGGGCTGCCGGGCGCGATGAGCAGGCCCTCGAACGCCCCGAGGCTGTCCGCGGCGTCGCCCACATCCTCGGTGGACACCCACTCGACGTCCACCTGCGTCCCCAGCCGCAGGGCCGAGTGGCCCAGGGCGTCGTCGGTGGCCACGTGGGTCTCGTTGCCGGGGTCGTACTCGCCGATCACACCGATGCTGGGCACAACGCACTGTGCCGCCCCCGCCGGACCGAGGCCAGCGGTTTCTAGACGTTGAAGCGGATCTCCAGGGTGTCGCCGTCGGCCACCTCGTAGTCCTTGCCCTCGACCCGGAGCTTGCCCACGTCGCGGGCCTTGGACCACGAGCCGATCTCGACCAGCTCGTCCCAGGCGATGACCTCGGCCCGGATGAAGCCCTTCTCGAAGTCGGTGTGGATCACGCCTGCGCAGCGCGGGGCCTTCCAGCCGGCCTTGAACGTCCAGGCCCGGGACTCCTTCTCGCCCGTCGTGAAGAAGGTGCGCAGGCCGAGCAGGTGGTACGCCGAGTGGACGAAGCGGACCAGGGCGCCCTCCCCCAGGCCCAGGGCCTCGAGCATCTCGCCCCGCTCCTCCAGGCTCAGCTGGGCCGCCTCGGCCTCCAGCTGGACGCACATGCCCAGCACCTCGGCCCGGCCCGCCAGCTCGGCCTCCACCGGGGCCAGGATGGCGGGCAGGTCGTCGAGCTGGTCCTCCCCCACGTTGACCACGGCCAGGACCGGGCGGTTGGTGAGCAGGAAGTACGGCCGGAGCAGCGCGGCCGCCTCCGGGTCGAGGTCGGCCCGGTACAGCGGGATGCCCTCGCCCAGCGCCCGCTCGGCCTGCTCCAGCGCCGCCACCTCGTCGGCCAGGGCCCGATCGCCCTTGGCCGCCTTGCGCCGCTTGGCCACCTGGTTCTCGACCGACTCCAGGTCGGCCAGCGTGAGCTCCAGCTCCACGATCCTCAGGTGCTCCAGCGGATCGGTCGGGCCGGGCACGTCGCCGTCGGTGAAGGCGCGCAGCACGTAGACCACCGCGTCGACCTCGCGGATGCTGGCCAGGAAGCGGTTGCCCAGGCCCTCGCCCTTGCTGGCCCCCTCCACCAGTCCGCCGATGTCGACGAACTGCACGCTGGCGGGCACCACGTTGCGGCTGGCCGACATGGCGGCCAGGGCGTCGAGCCGCTGGTCCACGACCTTGGCGACGCCCACATTGGGGTCGCGGGTCGCGAAGGCGTAGGGCGCGGCCAGGGCGCCCCCACCGGCGAGGGCGTTGTACAGCGATGACTTGCCGGCGTTGGGGAGACCGACGAACCCGAACCGTTCCACCCCGAGAGGCTAACGACCTTCCGGGCCGGCGATAACTTGCGGACCCATGGAGCGCGAGATCGTGGTGCGAGGGACGGGAGAGGCCCGGACCCTGCCCGACCTGGCCGGCCTGCACGTGGAGGTCACCGCCGAGCACCGGGACCAGGACGAGGCCTACCGGGCGCGCACGGAGCTGGCGGCGGCCGTCGACGCAGTTCTGGCGCAGCACGCCGACGACATCTCCCGCTCGACGGTCGCCTCGCTGTCGGTGCAGCCCAAGTTCCGCTGGCAGCACGGCAAGCAGGTGCGCGAGGGCTGGCGGGCGAGCCGCACCAACGTCGTGGAGGTCGCCGGCCTCGACGCCCTCGGCCCCCTCATGAACGGGCTGGTCGAGGCGGGCGCCGCGGTCGCGGGCCCGACGTGGAGCCTGGCCCCCACCAACCCCGCCCACGAGGCGGCCCGCCGCGCCGCGGCCGCGGACGCCCGCCAGCGGGCGCAGGCCTACGCCGAGGCCCTCGACGTCGGGCTGGGGCCGATCGCCTGGATCGCCGAACCCGGTCTGCGCCGGGGTGGCGAGCCGCCCTTCGAGCCCGTGGCCCGGCCGATGATGGCCTCCGCCCGCTTCGCGCTGGCCGGGGCCGTCGAGCCCGAGGGACCGGCCGAGAACCTCGAAGCGGCCGAGATGACCGTGCAGGCCGCGGTCGAGGTGGGGTTCGAGATCCTGTGAGCATGCGCCCTGCCGACGCCCTCGACCGGATCGTGTACCTGCTCGACCGCGCCCTGGCCGAGGGCCAGAAGGTCCGGGCCTTCGCCCGGGCCCGCGACATCGTGGAAGCCGAGGGCGACGAGGCCATCGCCGGCCTGCACGCCGCGGGCAGGCTCACCGACCTGCCCGGGATCGGGCCCAGCACCGGCAAGGTCATCGCCGAGGCGCTGGACGGCGAGGTGCCGGGCTACCTGGCCGCGCTGGAGACCGAGACCCTCATCGACCCGGGCGAGGGCGGCATCCTCCGGGCCGCGCTCAAGGGCGACTGCCACACCCACTCGACCTGGTCGGACGGCGGCGCTTCCATCGAGAAGATGGCCCGCACCGCCATCGCGCTCGGCCACGACTACATGGTGCTCACCGACCACTCGCCCCGCCTGACCGTGGCCCACGGCCTCACCGCGGCCCGCCTCCGGGACCAGCTGGCCGAGGTGCGGGCGCTCAACGAGCAGCTGGCGCCGTTCCGCATCCTCACCGGCATCGAGGTCGACATCAACGAGGACGGCTCGCTCGACCAGAGCGAGGACATCCTGGCGTCCCTGGACGTCGTGGTGGCCAGCGTCCACTCCAAGCTGCGCATGGAGCGCCCGGACATGACCCGGCGGATGGTGTCGGCCGTGGCCAGCCCGCACGTGGACATCCTGGGCCACTGCACCGGACGCAAGCTCGTGGGCCGGGGGCGGCCGCCGTCGACCTTCGACGCCGAGATCGTGTTCGCCGCCTGTGCCCAGTTCGACACGGCCCTGGAGATCAACTGCCGGCCCGAGCGCCAGGACCCGCCCGACGACCTGGTGGAGCTGGCCCTGGAGTGGGACCTGCACTTCTCCATCGACACCGACGCCCACGCCCCGGGCCAGATGGAGTGGCAGGCCTACGGCTGCGACAAGGCCGCCCGCCACGGCATCGAGGCGGACCAGATCGTGAACACCTGGGCCGCCGACGACCTGCTGGGATGGGCCGGAAGTCACACCGCCCAGTGACCCTTGACGGGGTTGCCTTGACGCCCTTGCATGCTTACGCTGGGGTCATGGAGAAGAGGGCACCTCGGGCGAGCAACACCGCCGCCATGGCGGCGCAGAGACACCGCGCGACAGCGGCGGCCTTGGTCGATCCGTATGTGGAGCGGGTGTCGCACCGGGTGACCGAAGGCCTGGCGCAACGGCTCGTCGCCCTGCGCGAGCTCGGCCAGGATGCGCAAGACCTGGGCGATCCCGACGACCTGGCCGCCCGCATGCTGGCGACGGTGCCCGAGCCCTCCCCCTGGGCCGAGCTGGGGCCGTACTACAGCACCAGCGGCATCGCCCGGGTGCTGGGCGGCGTGTCCCGCCAGGCGGTCGAGGAGCGGCGCCGGCGCCGGACGATCCTGGCCCTGCGCACGGCCGACAACGTCTGGGTCTACCCGGCCTTCCAGCTCGACGGGCACAACCAGATCGTGCGGGGCCTCGCCGAGGTGATGGCCGGCTTCCACCCGCAGACCAGCGACGACGAGTGGATGGTCGCCTCGTTCCTGGCTGCCCCCCAGCCCGGGCTGGGCGGCGTCAGCGTCGTCGAGCACCTCCGGGACGGCGGCGACCTCGACCCGGTCGTGGCCCTGGCCCGCGAGCGTTCCGCCCGCTGGTCCCCGGCGTCGTAACCTCTGCGCCGGCGGACCACGACACAGCGATCGCTGTCCCGCGCCCGGAGGCCGCCCGAGGCCATGGTCCAAGACGCCAAGCGCCATCCCGACACCCGGCAGATCCCCAGCATCGGCGAGCCGCCCGCGCCCGAGGACCTGGCCGGCTTCCCGGTCTGGCACGTGCACGCGGGCACCACGCTGTGCCGGGTGACCACGTCGGGTTTCGGGCCCTGGTGGTTCTCCAGCGACGGCGAGGGCCGCTTCGACCTGGAGCCGCCGCGCGGCACCTGCTACCTGGCTGACGACGAGATCGGCGCGCTGCTGGAGGTGCTGGGCCCCATCGTGGTGGTCAGCTCCGGCTGGGCGCGGCGGCTGTCGATGTGGCACCTCGACCTGCCCCACCAGGCCAGCGCGGCGGACACCTCGGTGCGGGCCGCGCGGGGCTACGGCGTCACGGCCGAGCTGGCCAGCATGACCCCCTACGACCTGCCCCAGCGCTGGGCCGCGGCGTTCGCGGCCGCCGGCTACCAGGGCGTGCGCTACCGCGTGCGCCACGACCCGGGCGGCGGCCGGGCGCTGGCCCTGTTCGGGACGGCCGGCGAGCGCAAGCGCTGGCCGCTGGGCCGCCGCCGCACCGTGGACGACACCCTGCTCGACCGCCTCTGGGAGGAGACCGGCATCCCCGTCGCCGCCGTGCCCCGCTCCACCGACCTCGGGGAGATCCTCGACTGAGCCCGGCGTTCGCCGACCACGACGGCTGCAACCAGGTGGTCCAGCCGGCCTAGGCAGCGTCCCAGCTTCGGCGGCTACCACTGTCCGTGGTGGGTAGCCTCCCCGTGTGACTGCGGCCGTCCGCGCCCTTCGCCTGCGCGCACGCTGGGTCGCGGTGTCCGTCGTCGTGGTGGCGGCCGTGCTGATGACCACGGTCCTCGTCGCCGGCCGCTCGGCCGACGCCCAGTTCGACGTCGACTGCGCCACTCCGACGCAGACCTTCGACGCGTCGAACATGCCGGCGGACCTCAACCTGACGCCCGCCGACGTGATCCTGTTCACCGGGGGCACGTTCACCGGCCCCGTCAACGGCGGCGGGGCGACCATCTGCGTGGACACCGCGGCGACGTTCTCCCCCTCGCTGATCAACGGGCAGGTGCAGCTGTTCGTGAGGGGCACCGCGGTGCTGCCGCAGCTGGCGGCGGACTCGGGTGCCCTGCTCGACAACGAAGGGACGGTGACCTTCCTCGCCCCGCCCAACATCAACGGCCTGGCCACCGTCATCAACCGGTCCACCGGGGTGATCGCCGTGGGGGGTGCCAACGTGTCCCTTGGCCCCGGGCTGGTGCTGACGAACGACGGGGTGATCGACGTCGCCGGCTCGCTCAACCTCAACGGGGGCACGGTCACCAACAACGCGACGATCACCGTCGGCGGCCCGCTGAACATCAGCGCCAT
>DATBGF010000737.1:0-4450 GCA_036558145.1 Acidimicrobiales bacterium | reverse complement strand
GGGCCGCCCGGGTGACGCTGGACGGCGCGCCGGCCACCGTGATCTCCGGGGCGCGCCAGGCGCTCGTCGACCTGTTCCGGCTGATTCTTTCGGCCGAGGCTGTCGGGGTGGTTCGGGAGACGACCGAGTCGGCGGCCGAGTACGCCAAGGTCCGCCAGCAGTTCGGCCGGCCCATCGCCATGTACCAGGCGGTCAAGCACCACTGCGCCAACATGCTGGTGGCGGTGGAGCTGGCGACAGCCGCGGTGTGGGACGCGGCCCGGGCCGCGGCCACCGGCGGGGACCAGCTGTCGTACACGGCGGCCGTGGCGGCCACGCTGGCGATCCCGGCGGCCGACCTCGACGCCCAGCTCAACATCCAGGTGCACGGCGGCATCGGCTTCACCTGGGAGCACGACGCCCACCTCTACCTGCGGCGGGCCTCCGCCCTCGGCGCCATCGTCGACGTGGGCCAGGCCGCGACCGACGTCACCGACCTGACCCGCAAGGGCGTCCGGCGGGAGAAGTCGGTGGACCTGCCGCCCGAGGCCGAATCCGTCCGGGACGAGGTGCGGGCCTTCGCAGCCGAGATCAAGGGCCTCGACGCCGACGCCCAGCGGGCCCGGCTGATCGATTCCGGCTACGTCATGCCCCACTGGCCCAAGCCCTACGGCCGCGACGCCGGCGCCATCGAGCAGCTGGTCGTCGAGCAGGAGTTCAAGGCCGCCGGGATCACCCGGCCGGCGTACGGCATCACGGGCTGGGTCATCCTCACGCTCATCCAGCACGGCAACACCGACCAGGTGTCGCGCTGGGTCAACCCCGCGCTGAACCAGGACGTGATCTGGTGCCAGCTGTTCAGCGAGCCCGACGCCGGCTCGGACGCCGCGGGCATCAAGACCCGCGGCACCCGCACCGACGGCGGCTGGCTGGTCAACGGCCAGAAGGTGTGGACCTCGGGCGCCCACGTGGCCGGCCAGGGCTTCGCCACCGTGCGCACCGACCCCGAGGCCCCCAAGCACAACGGCATCACCACGATGGTCATCGACATGCACGCCGAGGGCGTCGAGGTGCGGCCGCTCAAGATGCCGACCGGCAACTCCGACTTCAACGAGGTGTTCTTCAACGACGTCTTCGTGCCCGACGACGACGTGGTCGGCCCGGTGGACGGCGGCTGGACGGTGGCCCGGGCCACGCTCGGCAACGAGAGCGTGAGCATCGGCGGCGGCCAGGGCGGCATGGCGATGCCCGCCGATGCCCTGATCGCCCCGTTCGACGCCCACCCCGAGCGCCTGGTGGGCGGATCGCCCCGCATCGGGCGCTACGCGGCGCTGACCCAGGCCATGGCCGTGCTCAACCTGCGCAGCGTCCACCGGTCGGTGGCCGGAGGTGGGCCGGGGCCGGAGGGCAACGTCACCAAGCTGGTGCTGTCCGAGAACGGGCACGAGGCCGCGGCCATCCTGGCCGAGCTGACCGGCCCCGACGCCGCGTTCCTCGACGGCGCCGGGGCGATGTCAGGCACGCTGACGCTCATGCACCGGGCCATGTCCATCGCGGGCGGCACGTCCGAGATCAAGCGCAACCAGATCGGCGAGCGGATCCTCGGGCTGCCCCGGGACCCGCTCATCAAGTGATCGGGTAGCTCAGCGGCCGGTCCAGACCGGCTCGCGCTTCTCGATGAACGCGGTGGCGCCCTCCTTGGCGTCCTCGCTGTTGAACACCTTGGGCTGCAGCTCCGCGTGCAGCTCCCAGGCCTTGTCCGTGTCGGTGGCGGCCAGGCGCACCAGCTTCTTGGTCGCCTGGACCGCCATCGGGCCGTTGGCCGCGATGCGCTCGGCCAGAGCGATGGCGGCGTCCAGCACCTCGTCCGCCGGGACCACCTGGTTGATCAGCCCGATGGCCTGGGCCCGGGGCGCGTCGATGTAGTCGCCGGTCAGGGTCAGCTCCAGGGCCAGCGCCAGCGGGATGCGGGTGGACACGAACACGCCCCCGCCCGCCGCGAACAGGCCCCGCTTGACCTCGGGCAGCCCGAAGCGGGCCTGGTCGGACGCGACCACCACGTCGCAGCCCAGCAACAGCTCGAACCCGCCCGCCACCGCGGTGGCGTTCGCCGCGCCGACCACGGGGACCTCGACGTCCCCCCGCACGAACCGGCCGAACACGCCCATGCCCCGCTGCTGGTCCTCGGTCATGGCCTCACCGGCGGCGAACGCCCGCAGGTCCATCCCCGCGCAGAACGCCCGGTCCCCGGTCCCGGTCAGCACCACGCACCGGGTGCCCGCCTCGGTCTCGGCCGCCTCGAGCCCCAGGCCCAGCTCGCTGATCAGCTCGTAGCTCAGCGCGTTGCGCGCCTCGGGCCGGTTGAGGCGCAGCACCAGCACCGCCCCCCGCTGTTCCCGCACCAGCACGGGCTCGGTCATCGACTTCCTCCCCTTCGCACGGCGACATCCGTCCGGCGACCGTAGCCGGGACCGCTTGACGGGGCCGTGGCCCGCTGGGATCCTCGGGCGTGGCGACGGACCCGTCGCCGGGCCTCCGGGCGGGGGTGAAGGGGAGCGGATCCTCGGGTCGAGCACGACCCAGGAGGAGCGCGGTGACCGACGACAAGAACTTCAAGCGCCTCGTGCGCGCCCGCATGGCGGAGACGGGTGAGGCCTACACCGAGGCGCGTGATGCGCTGGACCGGGGCGAGCCGGCGGCCGGGAACGGGACGGCGGGCCTGCTGCCCCGGGACGCCCGCATCTTCGTGACCGGGCACCGGGGACTGGTGGGATCGGCGCTCGTGCGCCGGCTGCAGGCCGAGGGCTACCGGCGCATCCTGACCGCCACCCGGGACCAGCTCGACCTGCGGAACCAGGCGGCGGTGAGCTACTGGTTCCGGGCCAACCGGCCCGACTACGTGTTCCTCGTGGCCGGGACCGTGGGCGGGATCATGGCCAACGCCACCCGGCCCGCCGAGTTCCTCTACGACAACATGCTGATCCACGGCACGGTCGTGCACGCCAGCCACGAGTACCAGGTGCGCAAGCTGCTCTACCTCGGGTCGAGCTGCGTGTACCCCCGGGGCTCGACCCAGCCGATCACCGAGGACCAGCTGCTGTCCGGGCCGCTGGAACCCACCAACGAGGCCTACGCGGTGGCCAAGATCGCCGGCATCAAGCTGTGCGAGGCGTACCGGGCCCAGTACGGCGACGACTTCATCGCAGCCATGCCCACCAACCTCTACGGGCCGAACGACAACTTCGACCTGGAGGGCGGCCACCTGGTCCCGATGCTCATGCGGCGGTTCCACGAGGCCCGGCTGGCGGGCGAGCCCCAGGTCACCGTGTGGGGCAGCGGCGAGCCCCGCCGCGAGCTCATGCACGTGGACGACCTGGCGGCTGCGTGCCTGTTCCTCATGCGGCACTACGACGGCCCCGGCCTGATCAACGTGGGCACCGGCGAGGACGAGACGGTGCGGGGCATCGCCGAGCTGGTCCGGGACGTGGTCCACCCCCGCGCCGAGCTGGTCTTCGACCGGACCCGGCCCGACGGCATGCCCCGCAAGCTGCTGGACGTGGCCCGGCTCCACGCGCTCGGCTGGCACCACGAGATCGGGCTGGCCGACGGCGTGCGGTCGACCTACGAGTGGTTCCGGACCAGCTGGTCGAAGAGATCGTCGATCAGGGGCGCGGCCCCCATCTCGGCCGCGATCCGGCCCGCGGCCCGGGCGTAGGACGGCTCCCGCATCACCCGGCGGACGGCGGCGGCGATCCCGGGCGCGTCGCCGTCCGCGGCCGTCACGCCCGCGCCGGCCGCGGTCACCCGGCGGGCGTTCTCGAACTGGTCGGCGAACATGGGCACCGTCACGACGGGGACGCCCGCGGCCAGGGCGCCGAAGGTCGTGCCCGAGCCGCCGTGGCAGACGACCAGCTCGGCCCGGGCGAGGACGTCGGCCTGGTCCACCCAGTGCTCGACGTGCACGTGGGCGGGAACCGGGCCCAGCACCGCAGGGTCGAAGGCGCGGCCCACCGTGAGCAGCACCCGCGCGTCCAGGTCCGCCACCGCCGCCAGCGCGGTGCGGTACGCGTCCGCGGCCCGGGTCATGTGGCCGAGCACGCCTCCGAACGACACGTAGACGAGCGGACCGGCCGCGCCACGCCACCAGTCCGGCAGCCGGGCCACGCCCGTCGCCGGCTCGCGGAAGCGCACGGTCGTGGCGAACGGCGAGGGGTCGAGCGACGCCGGGAACCGGGTGAGATAGGGCGAAGCCCGGAGCTCGGGGGCGAGCCCCTCCCGGTGCTCCTCCAGCGCCGGCGAGGCGGCGTCGATCGAGCCCGACTCGGCCTCGGCCAGCGAGATCGCGACCTGCGCGGCCGGGAGCGCCCGGTCGTGCGCCACGACCGCGGACGCGTACTCGCAGGGGTCGCGCAGGATGAGGTCGGGCCGCCACTCGTCACAGGTCGCCGCCATGGCCGGGAGCAGGGCCCGG
>DATBGF010000736.1:0-1674 GCA_036558145.1 Acidimicrobiales bacterium | reverse complement strand
TCGCCCGGCAGCGTGAACAGGCGGTCCTCGATCGAGCGGATGATGGTGGGGAAGTCGCCGCCTGGGAAGGTGGTGTTGCCCGGCCCGCCCGGGAACAGCGTGTCCCCGCTGAACAGGACCGGCGAGCCCTCCACCAGGAAGCACATGGATCCGGGCGTGTGGCCGGGCGTGAGGATGGTGCGCAGCCGCAGCCGGCCCACCTCGATCACGCGATCGTCATCGAGGATCTGGTCGTAGGACGGCAACATGTCGGCGTCCTCGGCGGTCACGTGGACGTCGTAGCCCGCGTCCCGCATCTGGGGGACGGCCTGGATGTGATCCCAGTGGCCGTGGGTCTCCAACACGGAGCGCACACCCAGGCCCTTGGCCAGCTCGAGCAGCTTGTCGTGCTCGTTGGCCGCGTCGAGCAGCACGGCGTCGCCCGTCTCGGTGCATCGCAGCACGTAGACGTTGTTGTCCATAGGGCCGACGACCAGCTTGTGGACCTCGAAACGGTCGTCGGTGTGGAAGAGCGTGCCCATGGAGCCAGTCTGCCGTAGATCGGTCCCTGACGCGCCCCGTGACCGGTCACTGAACGTGATGTACCGACCTCTCACAGCGATGTGACATATTTCACGGCATCTGGGGTCTTGTCCATCAGACGTTTTCATGACGAAACTGCAACCGCTCATGCCCACCGCAGAGCGCCCCGAGTTGGGCGACGGGCCGACCGCCACGGCCACATCGTCGCTTGCAGAGGCGAGCCGGTTCAGGTCTTGGGGAGAAGCCCTGGACCGGCCGCCCCGGGGTTTTTCGTTCGTTTTGAGCCGCTATGCCTCGACGGGCGAGCGGACGTCGAACCCCAGGGCCGCGGCCGCCGGGATCTGGCGGTGGTCGAACGTGAGGTACGTGGCGGGGCGGGGCAGCCGGTCGGCCGCGGCGAGGTGGACCGCGTCGACCGTGCGCAGCCCGTAGGTGGCCCCCAGCTCGACCGCGTGGGCCAGGCAGCGGTCGTCCACCGGGATCACCACGAAGGCGTCCCAGTCGTCCCGCAGGCGGCCCCACATGCGCTCGTGCTGGCCGGGCGTGACCGCCAGGCCGTGCAGGGCCAGCAGGGCCTCGGAGCGGGCCAGGGCGGACGCGCACCACACCGGGTCGTCGCCCATGGCGTCGAGGACCAGGTCCCGCCCCTGGCCGTGCACGTAGCGCCGCACGAGGGCCGAGGTGTCGACGAAAAGGGTCATGTCAGCGCCCCCGCAGGTCGCGCAGCACGCCGTCGATGCGGATGTCCACCGGAGCGTCCTCGGGCTCGGGGGCGCCGGGCCGGTCCCGCCGGCCGGGGGGCAGGGCCAGGCCCGCGGCCACGAGGTCGTCCACGGTGAGGGCGGTCGCGCCCTCCAGCGGGCCGAGCTGGGCCACGGGGACGCCGTCCACGGTGACGACGACCCGCTCGCCGCCGGCGGCCCGCCGGACCACGGCGGCGACGTTGTTGCGCAGCTCGCGGATGCCGACCCGTTCCATCGCCGGACCGTAGCACGCGTGTACACACGGCCGGTGGACGGCATCCGGCGACCCGAATAGCGTGCCGGCCATGAACTTCGCCTTCTCCGAGGAGCAGGAGGAGCTGCGGCGGATCACCCGGCAGTTCCTCGAGTCGAAGTCGCCCGAGACCGAGGTCCGGCGGCTGATGGACAC
>DATBGF010000735.1:0-2118 GCA_036558145.1 Acidimicrobiales bacterium | reverse complement strand
CGCGGCGAACGATCGAGTTGATCCGGGCCTCACAACGAGCCAGCGTCGAGCGTGTGGACGAGCGGCATGAGGAAGAGGCCTGGCGCTGGCTGGCGCGGCACGACGAGCGGACGTATTCGTTTGTCGACGCCACCAGCTTCGCGGTGATGCGACGGCGCAGGGTCACCGAGGCGTTGGCCTTCGACGGCGACTTCGGCGCCGCGGGGTACGTCGAGGTTCGGCCGTGACGACGTCCTCGGGGACGGCCAAGGGCGTGACCGCCTCACTGGATGCGCTGCGCGAGCGGCTGCGGGAGCTGGACCGGGTCGTCGTGGCGTTCTCGGGTGGGGCCGACTCGGCCTTCCTGGCCTGGGTGGCCCACGACACGCTCGGGGGCGAGCGGGCGCTGGCCGTGACCGCGGTGTCGCCCTCCCTCGCCCGGGACGAGCGGCGGGAGTGCGCCGAGCTGGCGGGCGAGTGGGGCCTGGCCTGGCGCGAGGTCGAGACCGACGAGATGGCCGAGGCGGCCTACCGGGCCAACGACGGCGACCGGTGCTACTGGTGCAAGGACGCCCTGCTGCGCGCGGCCGGCCCGCTGGCCGAGGCCCGGGCGGCGACCGTGGTGCTGGGCGTGAACCTCGACGACCTCGGCGACCACCGGCCGGGCCAGCGGGCCGCAGCCGAGCGGGGAGCCGCCTTCCCGCTGGTCGACGCCGGCTTCACCAAGGCCGACGTGCGGGACTGGTCCCAGCGCCTGGGCCTGCGCACCTGGGACAAGCCGGCGGCCGCGTGCCTGGCCTCGCGGCTGCCGTACGGGACGCCGGTGACCCTGGCGCGGCTGTCGTCGGTGGAGCGGGCCGAGGCCGGGTTGCGGGCACTGGGGTTCGCCGCGGTGCGGGTCCGCCACTACGGCGACACGGCCCGGCTGGAGGTGCCGCTGGACCGGCTGGCGGACGTCGTGGCCGTGCGGGACGACGTCGTGGCCTGCGTGCAGGCCGCGGGCTACCGCTACGTGACGCTCGACCTCGAGGGCCTGCGCTCCGGCAACCTCAACGCCGCGTTGGACCTCACGTCCCGGTCGGACTGACCGGCGTCCACGTCGGGAAGGCGATGTGGGCCACGCCCAGGTGGTCGACCAGCCGGCCCTTGGCCCGCAGCTCGCTCAGGCAGCGACGGGCCTGGTCCGGGTCCCCGACCATCACCGCGTACTCGGCCGCGCTCAGCAGCAGCGGGCCCGCCTCGGCGTCGGCGTCGCCCGGGCGGAGCAGCGCGTCGACCTCCAGCGTCGGCCGGCACGGGCTCGACGCGTCGATGCAGACGCACTGGTAGACGATCCCCTCGAACACCGACAACGCGCGGATGCGCACCCCGTGTGTCTATCAGCGTCACGATGAGCCCATGACCGGCACCCACCCGCTCGACGACCCGGCCGACGCCGCCGCCCTCGCGCGCTACGCCGAGGTCCTGGCCACGACCGTGGACCAGGTACTGGAGGGCTGGGTGCAGCGCTGCGTGCACCGGGTGCTGGCGGCCCAGGGCCTCCCGGAGGACGCGGACGTGGCCCCCGCCGTCGCCGAGGCGGCGGCCGCCGCCCGGGCCGACGGCATGCCCCGCCTGCGGGCGCTGCTGGCCACCGACGTCGACGAGCAGCGCACCAACCCGCTCGCCGTGCTGCGCTCCCTGGTGCGCCACCCCACGGCCGTGCTCCGGACTGCCGGGGCCGCGCCCGTGGCGCGGGACGAGTTCGCGGTCCGGGCCTTCCCCGACGACGTCTACGACCTCGCCCCGGCCACGTTCTCCGATGTGGATCCCGCCCTCCACGATCCCGGGCTGGAGTGGGGTGCGGCCAAGGCCCACGTCCACCTGGCCCGCCGCCGGCGCGAGGGCAAGCGGTGATGTGACGCGCCGCTGGTGTCAGAATTCACAGAATGGTGTCTTGATCTGACGTCTTGGTGGTGTCATCATGACGTCATGGATCTGACCCCCTACATCGACTCGCTCCGGCGGGAGCTGGCCATGGTGGCCGAGACGGGCAGCGACGAGATGGGCGCCCTGGTCGAGCGGCTGTGGGCCCCCCTCGACTCGGTCACCCGGCTCGCCATGCTGGAGGCCCTGTCGGCCGCGGCCGACGAGATCACC
>DATBGF010000734.1:0-15451 GCA_036558145.1 Acidimicrobiales bacterium | reverse complement strand
CCGAGACCCTGTCCCAGGGCAACCAGCAGCGGGTGCAGCTGGCCGCGGCCCTGGTCCAGGGGCCGGACCTGCTGGTGCTGGACGAGCCGTTCAACGGCCTCGACCCGGTGGGCGTCGACGTGCTGTCCGGGGTGCTGAAGGACCAGGTGGCGGCGGGCGCGGCCGTCGTGTTCTCCAGCCATCAGCTGGAGCTGGTCGAGCGCCTCTGCGACGAGGTGACGATCATCGACGAGGGCCGGGTGGTCGCGTCCGGCGCCATCGGTGCGCTGCGGGCCGAGCGGGCGCAGCCGGTGGTCCGCATCGAGCTGGCCGGGGGCGACACCGGCTGGGCCTCGCCTCCCGCGGGCCTGCCCGGCGCCCGCTCGGTCCGGTCGGTGAACGGCTCGGTCCTGGTCGAGCTGGCCGACGGGGCCGACGACCAGGCCCTGCTGGACACGGCCCGGGCCGCGGGCCGGGTGGTGACCTTCGTCCACGAGCTGCCCTCGCTGGCCGACACCTTCCGCCAGGTGGTGTCCCGATGAGGACCGTCAGGCTGGTGCTCGGCCGGGAGATCCGGACCCGGATGGCGTCCAAGCTGTTCCTGGCGTCGACCGGCATCACCGCCGCGGTGCTGATCGTGATCGTCGTGGTCATCGGCGCCACGGCCGGCGACGACACCGTGACCTACGACATCGGCGTCGTCGGCGAGCCGCCGGCGGCGGTGGCCGGCGCCGCGCAGGACCTGGCCCGCGGCGTCGAGGGCCTGAAGCTCGACGTCCGCGACCTCGCCGACCGGGCGGACGCCGAGCGCCTGGTGGAGCAGGGCGACCTCGACGCCGCCCTGGTGGGCGACGACCTGATCGTCAAGGCCGAGCCCGACCCGCGGCTGGCCACGCTGCTCCAGGCCGCCCATCGTGAGGTCTTCATCGGCCAGGCGCTGCAGGACGGGGCGGTGCAGGGCGCGGGCGTGGCCGAGCCCCCGCCGCTGAACGTCGCCCCGCTCCATCCCGACGACGCCAGCGGCGACCGGGGCGCCGTGGCGTTCATCGGGGTCGTGCTGCTCTACGGCCAGATCCTCGGGTTCGGCTACTGGGTGGCCAGCGGGATCGTGGAGGAGAAGTCGTCCCGGGTGGCCGAGCTGCTGCTGGCCAAGGCCCGGCCGTCCGAGCTGCTGGCCGGCAAGCTGGTGGGGATCGGGTCCCTGGGCCTGGCCCAACTGCTGGTCCTCGTGGGCGCCGGGCTGGGCGCGGCCCTCGCCCTGGGCCAGGTCGACCTGCCGCCGGGGACGGCCGGGCTGGCGGCCGCGGTGCTGGGCTGGTTCGTGCTGGGCTACGCCCTCTACTCGTGCCTGTTCGCGGTGGCGGGCGCCATCGCCAGTCGCCCGGAAGAGCTGCAGGCGACCACCATGCCGCTCACCCTGCTCACGATGACCGGGTTCTTCGCGGCCGTCTTCGCCCAGGAGGACCCGAGCGGCGTGGTGGCCCGGGCGGCCACCATCTTCCCGCCCTCGGCGCCCCTGGTGATGCCGATCCGCCAGGCCGCCGGTGAGCTCCCGCTGGGGGAGGCCGCGCTGGGCATCGCCCTGGTCCTCGCCACCATCGCCGCCGCCATCCCCCTGGCCGGGCGCATCTACGCCGGCGGCGCCCTGTTCACCCGCGGCCGCCTCAAGCTCCGCGACGCCTACGCCCGCGCCGGGGAGTGACGGCCCCGCTCAGCCGTAGCTCTGGGCCAGCTCGCGCACGGCGGCCGCCAGCGAGGGCCGGGGCGTCACCAGCCGCCGGCTCATCTCGGCCCACTCGTCCACGCTGACCAGCCCGGCGGACACCGGCGGCCCCTCGTCGGCCCACCCGTAGCCGTCCACCAGCGCGACCTCGATCGGCGGCATCGGGCCGGCGGGAAGGACGCCCTTCAGCCAGTCCTGGGGGTAGGGGCGCCCGAAGATGTCCTGGTCCACGGACCGGACGAACGTGCCGACGGCGTTCGCGGTCGCCGACAGCGGGTTGTCCATGTCGGGCCCCTCGACCAGGCGGTTGACGGTGCGCAGCGCGGCTTCCCACAACCGCTCGCCGGAAGGCTCGGCCCCGCTGTCCACCGGTCGCAGGCGTTCGAGCGAGCTGGTGATGCGCTCCATGTCGGGCAGGGCGTCGTCGGGGAGCCCGGCCACCTGCCAGCCGGGCACGGCGGCCCGGATGCCGTCGATCAGCTCGACCGCCTGGCGCACCACGATCTGGCCGTTGTCGAGGGCCTCGGCGCAGTTGGCGAGGAAGTTCACGACGGGGTCCAGCCCGCTGCGGGCCACCAGCAGGGCCACGTCGCCCTCGCTCACCCGGTCGGCCCACAGGGTCCCCAGGGCGTTGGTGATCAGCCGCAGGCGCAGCACCGGCTCGTCGGCGCGGCGGGCGGAGCGGGCCAGGCTCACCCCGGCGTTGAAGAACTGGGCGGACGCGCCGTTGCCCCCGTCGACCACGCACTGCAGCAGGGCGCCGAGCACCTCGATCTGGGAGGCCGCCTCGGTGTCGTCGCTCCAGGCGTCGGCCACGGTGGCGGCCTCGTTGAGCACCACCGCCAGCCGGGGCACGTCGAGCGGCGACTCGATGCCCAGGGCGCCGTCCACCAGCGTGAGCTCGGCCATCGCCCAGGCCCCGGTGATGGGGCGGGCCATCGGGATGCGGATGAGGTCCCGGAGGAGCTCGCGTGGGACCGGGACGCCCGCCCCCTGCACCCACGCCCGGATGGTGGCGGCCAGGTTGTGGGTCACGACCGCGATGAACTCCCGGAAGTTGCCGCTGCTGGCCCGGTCCGCATCCCGGATGTAGCTGCGCAGCATGCGGTGCTGGATGGCGGTGGAGGCCAGGAAGCCGTCCCGGTCCCGGGAGCACAGGTTGGAGGCCTGCGTCACCGTCACCAGGTACTCGTAGGGGACGGGGTCGGGACCGTCGTCCACCAGGTAGCGGCTGATCTCCAGGGCCATGTCGGTGCGCAGGGCTGCCGCGCCGCCCCGCTGGGTCATGACCATGCCCACGGGCACGAGGGCGTCGGCGACCAGGTCGGGGCGCACGCCTGACTGCTCCAGCCGGGCGAGCGAGGGGCTCACGACCTGGCCCAGGAAGGCGGGCCAGTCCTGCTCGGGCAGCGCGCTGACGGCCTCGCGCAACCGGATGGCGACGAGGTCGTGGTCGCCCTCGACCGGGGCCAGGCCCACATCGGGGACACCGCCCTCGCCCAGCAGGGCGCCGTCGCCGGCCACGCCCTCGGCGTAGATGGGGACGAGGATGTCGATGAGGTCCTGGCGGACCCCGCCGCCCTCGGCCGTGGCCGTCATGGCCGGGCTCCCCGGCGTGAACGCGCTCTGGTAGAGCGCGTAGGCCCGTTCCAGCAGCCGCTGGAGCTCGGCCGCCATCTTGAGCTGCCCGTCGCCGCGGCCGTCGGGCAGCCGGCGCTCCTCGCGCCCGAGCCGGCTGGCGTGGGTGGGAACGCTCTGCTCGCCGGGGTGGGCGAACCGGCTGATCTCGTCGGGCTCGATCGGCATCTCTTCGGTCGACACGGTTCGACCTCCTCCTAGTAGCGGGCCCGCTGGGCGGCCAGCGCCAGCACCGCCGCCACCTCCCACGGGTCCAGGTCCCGGGCGATGTCGCTCTGGACCCGCCGCAGCAGGTCCACCGCGTGGCCCAGCAGGTCCCGCACGGCCGGGCCGTCGGCCCGCTTGTCGAGGAGGCCCTGCACCACGAAGCCGACCTGGTCGACGGCCGCGTCGTCCCGGTACCCGAGGGCCCGCAGCGCGTCGGCGGTCCCGGGCAGCCGGGTGAGGACCTGGACCTGGTCCTCCAGCGACCCTGCGTGCATGCGCACCGGGGAGCTGGCCAGGTAGCGCTGGCTGGCGATGGACTGGAACCGCCGGCGCTCCTCGGTGCCCATGGCGTGGAACGCGGCCCACGAGGCCCGCTGCAGCGCCGGGGTCCAGTCGCCGGTCGCCGCCTCCAGCGCGTCCCCGAACTCCTTCTGCTGGTACAGCAGGGCGGCGTGGGTGGAGCCGAGGTCGGGCAGCGACGGGAACAGCGGCGAGAACGCCTTGGCCTCGATGATCTCCTGCACGTAGGGCATGACCACGGTGACCTTGCCCACCAGCAGGGCCCGGTGGAGGATCGTGAGCGCGCCCTGCACGGCCTCGGGCGTGGCCCGGTCCAGCTCGTCGAGGACCACCACCAGGTGGCGCTTGGCCTTGTTGGTGCGGACCTCGAAGGCGTCCTGGTTCACCAGCCGGGGCAGCCGCAGCTGGACCTCGACCTCGGCGCCCTTCTTGATCGCCGTGCGGATGCTGCGGCTGTTGTCGATGATCGAGGGGGCCAGCATCAGCACCGGGTAGTTGAGCCAGCCGAACGGGAACAGCATCGACGGGCGGGCCAGCAGCGCCTCGTAGAACGCCAGGTCGAGGGTGCTGCGGGCCTGGAGCTGCCAGATGTCGAGGAACACGACGTCGAAGCGCCGCTTGTCCAGGGCGTCGGGCAGGGTGTGCACCACGTAGCTCTTGCCGTCGCCCCAGCGCCCCACCAGCTGAACCGCGCCGCCGCCCGCCTCGCGGGTGGCCTCGACCGCCTCCACGATCCGGGCCCGGGCCCGCTGCTGGGACGGCAGCAGGTCGCCGGCTGGGCAGCGGGGCGACCGGTTGGTCTCGGAGATGACCGCGAGGTGGTGGAGGAGGATGAGCTTGGCCGTCACGTAGGCCGCGCCGACCAGGGCGACCGCGTAGAGGATGACCCGGGTGACGGTGTTGTCCGGCTCCAGCCAGGTGGGGACGGCCGCGGCCGCCAGCCAGGTGACGGCGATGGCCACCACCGCGGCGGGCCAGCCCAGCGAGGTCGGCCGGTAGCGGTTGGCGAAGTAGGCGCCCACGGTGCCCACCACCGGCGCCAGCGAGATCGTGAGGATCCGCACCCAGGGCTCGTCCTGGGGCCGGAACCCGGCCACCACGGTGAGCGCCACCGCCCCCGCCATGAGCGCCGGCACACCCGCGTACAGCAGCGCCACGCCCAAGCCGTGGACCAGCCTGGACCACACCGACTCGTCCGCCGGCGACTGCTCTCCGAGCCATTCCGCCATCGCACCCGCCCCGTGCTCTTCTTGTCGCCCCTCCGGCCGCACTGCACGCCTGAGGCCAGGGGTGATTCCGCCGCTCGGAAGGCTACCCCACGCGTTCACGCTCCGTAGCGTGGTTGGCACCGCGTGCCAGGCCCCTGGCGTGCGAAGGCCCGCCCCCGAAGGGGCGGGCCCTGCACATGCTGTTGGAGCCGGCTCAGGTGGCCTGGGGGCCTACATCATCCCCATGCCGCCCATGCCGCCCATGGGGTCGCCACCGCCACCAGGGGCGGGAGCGGGCGGCTCGGGCTTGTCGGCCACGAGCGACTCGGTGGTGAGCACCAGGCCGGCGATGGACGCTGCGTTCTGCAGCGCCGCCCGGGTGACCTTGGCGGGGTCGAGGATGCCCGCCTTGACCAGGTCCTCCAGTTCGCCGGTGGCGGCGTTGAGCCCGATCAGGCCCTCCTCCGCCTCGACCTGGCGCACGGCCACGGCGCCCTCGAGGCCCGCGTTGTCGGCGATGAGCCGGGTCGGGGCCTCCAGCGCCTGGTACACGGTGCGGGCACCGGTGGCCTCGTCGCCGCTGAGCGAGTCGACGACGGCCTTGACCGCGGGGCGGCTGCGGAGCAGGGCGGTGCCGCCACCGGCGACGATGCCCTCCTCGATGGCCGCCCGCGTCGCGGACAGGGCGTCCTCGATGCGGTGCTTCTTCTCCTTGAGCTCGACCTCGGTGGCCGCGCCGACCTTGACCACGGCGACGCCGCCGGACAGCTTGGCCAGCCGCTCCTGCAGCTTCTCGCGGTCCCAGTCGGAGTCGGTGTCGTCGATCTCACGCTTGATCTGCGCGATGCGGCCCTTGATCTCCTCCTCGGAGCCGGCGCCGTCGACGATCGTGGTCGTGTCCTTGGTGACGATGACCTTCTTGGCCCGGCCCAGCAGGTCGAGGGTGATGTTGTCGAGCTTGAGCCCGACCTCCTCGGCCACGACCTGGCCACCGGTGAGGACGGCCATGTCCTGCAGCATCGCCTTGCGGCGGTCGCCGAAGCCGGGAGCCTTGACGGCCACGCTGTTGAACGTGCCCCGGATCTTGTTGACCACCAGGGTGGCGAGGGCCTCGCCCTCGACGTCCTCGGCGATGATCAGCAGCGGCTTGCCGGTCTGCATGACCTTCTCCAGGACCGGCAGCATCTCCTGGACCGAGCCGACCTTGGCCTGGTTCAGCAGGATGTACACGTCCTCGAGGACGGCCTCCTGGCGGTCCTGGTCCGTCACGAAGTACGGCGCCAGGTAGCCCTTGTCGAACTGCATGCCCTCGGTGAAGTCGAGCTCCATGCCGAAGGTGTTGGACTCCTCGACGGTGACCACGCCGTCCTTGCCGACCTTGTCGATGGCGTCGGCGAGCACCTCGCCGATGGCGGCGTCGGCGGCGGAGTTGGCGGCGACCTGGGCGATCTCGGACCGGTCGTCGATCTCCTTGGCCTGGCCGGCGACGGCCTCGACCGCGGCGGCGACGGCCTTCTCGATGCCCCGCTTGAGGCTCATCGGGCTGGCGCCCGCGGCCACGTTGCGCAGGCCCTCGCGCACGAGCGCCTGGGCCAGCACGGTGGCGGTGGTGGTGCCGTCACCCGCGATGTCGTTGGTCTTGGTGGCGACCTCCTTCACGAGCTGGGCGCCCATGTTCTCGAAGGGGTCGTCGAGCTCGATCTCGCGGGCGATGGACACGCCGTCATTGGTGATGGTCGGGGCGCCCCACTTCTTGTCGAGCACCACGTTGCGGCCCTTGGGCCCCAGCGTGACCTTCACGGCGTCGGCGAGCTTGTTCACGCCCGCCTCGAGGGCGCGGCGCGCCTCGTCGTCGAACTTGAGGATCTTGGGCATTCAGCGCCTCACTTCTGGACGATGGCGAGCACGTCACGGGCCGACAGCACGAGCACGTCGTCGCCGTCGACCGTCACCTCGGTGCCGCCGTACTTGCTGTAGAGGACGGTGTCGCCCACGCTCACGCCGATGGGGATGATCTCGCCGGTCTGCTCCGAGCGCTTCCCCGGGCCTACGGCGATGACCTCGCCCTGCTGCGGCTTCTCCTTGGCGGTGTCGGGGATGACCAGGCCGCTGGCGGTGGTCTCCTCGCTCTCGCCGGGCTTCACGACGATGCGATCGTCGAGGGGCTGCAAGGACATGTGTGTCGCCTCCGTTGGCGCTGCTGGACTAACCCCCAGTGGGTTAGCAGTCTCCCGATACGACTGCTAACCCTAGGCACCGCCGGTTAGCAGTCGCAAGCCCCGAGTGCCAAGAGGGGTCACGCGCCGGCGGGTCGCGGCGTGGGATCGCCGGCGGTGACCACCCAGGTGGCACCGGTCTCCACCTCCGCCTGCGGTGCGGCCGTGGTGGACACGTAGCGGAAGTCGGCCCGCCACTCGTCCTCACTGACCTCGCAGACCACGTAGCCCCGCTTGCGGGCCTCGACGTAGTGGATCGCGGGCGACGCCGCGGCGGCCGCCTCCACCAGGGACACCAGGTCCTCGGGGAAGGTGGACGAGATCGAGGTGCCCACCAGCTCGGCGACCAGAGGCGAGCTGGTCGGATCGTCGGGGTCCTCGTTGATCAGGCCGACGCCGCTGGCGTGGATGTCGCCGGTGATGACCACCGGGTTGTCGACGTCCCGGAGCTGGTCGATCAGCCGGCGGCGGGCGGCCTTGTAGCCGTCCCACTGGTCCAGGTTGCCACCCGCATCGGCGCCGAGGGGCACCACGATGGGCGACACGATGGTCTGCTGGGCCAGCACGTTCCAGGTGGCGTGGGTGTCGGCCAGGCGGCGGCCCAGCCAGGCCTCCTGGTCGGGGCCGAGCATCGTGCGGTCCTCGTCGTCGACCTCGGCGCACATGAGGCCCACGTCCCCCGGGTCGTGGCAGGCCTGGTCGCTGCGGTACTGGCGTCCGTCGAGCACGTAGAACCGGGCCAGCCCGCCCCACGCCAGGGTGCGGTAGATGCGCATGTCGGGACCGTCGGGCGGGTCCACCCGCACCGGCATGTGCTCGTAGTACGCCTGGTAGGCGGCGGCGCGGCGCTCCAGGAACCGGTCGGACGACAGGCTCGCCTCGTCGGACTGGTCGGGCACGTCGTTGGCGTAGTTGTTGCGCACCTCGTGGTCGTCCCAGGTGCAGATCCATGGCACGTGGGCGTGCGCTGCCTGGATGACCGGATCGGCCCGGTACTCGCCGAGGCGGCGCCGGTAGCCGGCCAGGTCGGTGGGCGCCGGGGTCTGGGCCGGCCGGACCGCGGCGGCGTCGGGCCCGCCCTCGTAGATGTAGTCGCCGAGGTGCACCACCAGGTCGACGTCCTCGGCGCCGAGGTGGTCGTAGGCGGTCCAGTAGCCCGCCTGGCGGTCCTGGCAGGACACGAAGGCGAAGCGCAGCCGCCGGGGATCGTCGCCGCGGGCGGGCGCCGTGCGGGTGCGGCCCACCGGGCTGGTCGTGCCGCCCACGCTGAAGCGGTACCAGTACCAGGTGTCCGGCTCCAGGCCGGAGGCGTCGACGTGGACCGAGTGGGCGAAGGCGGGCTCGGCCACCGCGTCACCCGAGGCCAGGACGTCCTCGAAGCTGTCGTCGGTCGCCATCTCCCAGCGCACCGGCAGGGACTGGTCCGGCACGCCGCCCCCGTCGGTCAGCGGCTCGCTGACCAGGCGGGTCCACAGGATCACCGAGTCGGGCAGCGGATCGCCCGACGCCACACCCAGGGCGAACAGCTGGGCCGGCAGGGAGGATGGCACGGGGGGCAGGTCGGCCGCGGTCTCGGGCGAGCCGTCACCGCTCGCCGCCGAGCCGCCCGCGGCGTCGCCGTCGCCGCCGCTGCTGCACCCGCCCGTGGCCACGAGGGCCCCGGCCGTGGCCGCCATCCCGGCCAGGAAGGCGCGGCGGCCGAGGCGGCCCGCGTCCTCCGGCTGGTCCCCCCGCTGGCCCATGCCGTCAGCCTGCGAGCGGGAGGCGGAGGTTGGGTGTGGCCCCCGTGTCGAGCGGCGACGGGCCGTCGGACTGCAACCGCCACCAGCCCGCGGCCGCGATCATGGCGGCGTTGTCGGTGCACATCGCCCGGCTGGGCACGAAGGCCCGGATGCCGTCCTCGGCGCACGCCTGGGCGAACCGGTCCCGCAGCGCCGAGTTGGCGGCCACCCCGCCGCCCAGGCACAGGCCCTTGGCCCCGACCTCCCGGGCCGCCCGGCGGGCCTTGGTGACGAGCACGTCGACCACGGCCTCCTGGAAGCTGGCGGCCACGTCGGCGGTGGCGACGTCGGGATGCTTGCGCACGTGGTTCACCACGGCGGTCTTGAGCCCGCTGAAGCTGAAGTCGTGGCGGCGCTCGTCGTCCCGGTCGATCATGCCCCGGGGGAAGGCGATGGCCTGGGGATCGCCCTCGGTGGCCAGCTTGTCGATCAGCGGCCCACCCGGGTAGCCCATCCCCAGGTAGCGGGCCACCTTGTCGAACGCCTCGCCCGCGGCGTCGTCGATGGTCGAGCCCAGCAGCCGGTAGCGGCCGTGGTCCTCCATGTGGACCAGCATCGTGTGCCCGCCCGACACCAGCAGCACGACGAGGGGCAGGTCGAGGTCGGGCTCCTCCAGGAAGGCGGCGTAGAGGTGCCCCTCCAGGTGGTTCACGGCCACGAACGGCACGTCCCACACCAGCGCCAGCGCCTTGGCCGCGCTCACCCCGACCAGCAAGCTGCCCACCAGCCCCGGCCCGCTGGTGGCGGCCACGGCGTCGATCTCGTCGTCGGCGAAGCCCGATTCGACCAGCGCCTGGGCGATGACCGGCGTCAGCGTCTCCACGTGCGCCCGGCTGGCGATCTCGGGCACGACCCCGCCGTAGCGGGCGTGCTGGTCGATCTGGCTGGCGACGACCGACGACCGCACCTGCTGCGCCCTCACCACCACCGCAGCCGCGGTCTCGTCACACGACGTCTCGATGCCCAGGATCCGGTCACTCATGCCCCACCAGCCTCCCGCGTTCAGCTTCCCACGGGCCAGCGCGTCGACTTCATGTTGACCGCGGCGGCTGCGATGAGGCAGTCGGCCTGATGAAGCGACGCGCCGCGGCTGGCAAAGTCGCGGCGCCAGCGACCGGCCCGTTCCCCTTCGGTCGCCCCGATGGGAGCGCAGCGCGGCCCTCGGAGAAGGCGGCGGATCGTCCGCTCCTCGTGCGGCAGGGAGCCACGCCAGACCTCTTCGACCGAGGCCGCGCACATCCAGGACTCCGCCTCCACACGACGGGCGAAGCGCAGGCGATCAGCCGCAGGACGGCCGCGCACGGCGTCGATCAACAACGTTGCGTCCAGTAGCAGCCGCGCCATCGGCTACTCCGACCCCCGGCGATCGGTCTGGCGCTGTGCACGCACCCAGGCGGCCGGGTCGTCGTCCCACTCATGGCCAGAGTCGGCGATCATCCCGAGCGCGGCCTCGACATCGTCCCACCGGCGCTCGTCATCGAGGGCGCGCCTGATCAGTTCGGCAACGAAGGCACTCCGCCGGCGCGGGCCGGCCCGCTGGTCGAGCTTCGCGACCAGATCGTCCTCGAGTTGGATGTGCAGCCGGATCACAGCCAGTCTCCGTCGACGACCGTGTGGCCGCGGACGGTGCGGTCGATGGCGGCCAGGCGGGCGGCGTAGGGCGGGGCGTCGATGTCGTTGGCCCACATGATCAGGGCGTCTTCGCCGGTCTCGGGGTAGTAGCCCTTGCGGACGCCGGCGGGGACGAAGCCGAAGCGCTGGTACAGGGACTGGGCGCCCGCGTTGCTCATGCGGACCTCCAGCGTGAGGTTCTTGCAGCCCCGCTGCTTGGCTCCGCGGGCCAGGGCCAGCAGCATGCGGGTGGCGATGCCGTGGCGGTGCCATGTGGGGTCGACCGCCACCGTGGTGATGTGGCCGTCGTCCACGGCCCGGAACAGCCCGGCGTAGCCGACCACGTCGCCGCCCACCCGGGCCACGACGTAGAGGCGGGTGGCGCGCTGGCCGATCTCGGACAGGAACAGGCTGAACGTCCAGGGCCGGGGATAGACCTGCTGCTCGATGCGCAGCACGCCCCGCAGGTGGCGCCGCCGCATGGGGCTGATGCGGACCTCCAGGGCATCCGGGTCGTCGACCGGCAGCGGCAGCGGGCGGGCCATCAGCCCTCACCCTCCCCGGCACCGGCGCCGGCCCCGGACGCACCCGGCGGGGCGCCCTGCAGCTCGCTGACGTGGCCGTCCCGGGTGGCCCAGTTGATCTCTGCGTCCGGCTTGCGCAGGTAGAGCGGCTCCAGCTCCCAGGGCTGGACGAAGTCCTCCCGCAGCGCCCGGGCGTGGGCCAGCTGCACCAGCGAGGCGGCGGACGGGTGCGCCGCGCCCTGGTCGGCCAGCTCGACCCGGCCCAGGTCGGCCCAGGCCTCCTGGTAGCGCAGGGCGCCGTCGCCCACGAGCAGCACGTCCTCGCCGGTGGCCTCCAGGTCGCCGGCCAGGTCGTCGGGGGTGGACACCCGCCGCTCGCTCAGCCGCTGGATGCCGCCCGGCACCTGGCGGTACGTGGCGGTGAACAGCTCGCCCCGCCGGGCGTCGATGGCCGCCACCACCAGGCGCGGGCTCCAGCGCACCGGGAACGCCAGCAGGTCGAGGCTGGCCACCCCGATCATCGGCACCCGCAGCGCGTGGGCGATGGCCTTGGCCGACGCCACGCCGACCCGCAGCCCGGTGAACAGGCCCGGCCCGATGTCGACGGCCACGCAGCCGATCTCGTCCAGGCCGATGCGGGCCTGGGTGCGCAGGAAGTCGATCGAGGGCGTGAGCGTCTCCGCATGGCGCTTGCCCCGGCTGGAGTGGACCTGGGCCAGCACGCCCTCGTGCCCGCCGATGGCGCAGCCGACCTGCATGGTGGACGTCGTGATCCCGAGGATCAGCACGGCCCGTCCCCCGTTCTCTCCGACCGCGCCTCGGACGGCGCCTCGGCCCACGGCGCGATGGCGTGCATCAGCGACACCTGGCGGCGGGCCCAGGCGGTGCCGACGCTGCGCAGCGAGAGCTCGCGCTCGTCGTCGCCCTCCCCGAAGGTGAGCCGCACCTCCAGGTAGTCGTTGGGCAGGACCGGCAGGATGGCGTCACCCCACTCGATGAGCACGACGCCGCCGTCGTCCAGCAGCTCGGACAGGCCCAGATCCGCCACCTCCGCCAGCTGCTCGAGCCGGTAGACGTCGAGGTGGTGCACCACCATGCGCCCGTCGTACTGCTGGGCCAGGGTGAACGTAGGGCTGGTGATGGGCTCGGTGACGTCGAGCGCCCGCCCGAAGCCCTGCGTGAACGCGGTCTTGCCCGCGCCCAGGTCGCCCGCCAGCACCACCAGGTCGCCGGGCCGGGCCAGCATCCCCACCGCCGCGGCCAGGCGCTGCGTGTCGTCGACCGACGACGTGCGGGCCGTGAGCGTCGAGGCGGCGGTCATCGGCCCCGAGGTTACCGAGCGGCCAGAGACCCGATGGCCTGGGCCACCACGTGGACCGCCAGAGCGCGGACCACGTCGGTGCCGGCCTCGACCGCGCCCGTGGCCGCGGCCACGAAGGCGTCGCCGTCGGCCGACGTGTGGGCGGGGAACACGGCCCGGGCCAGCCCGTCGTGCGCGCCCTGGGCCACCAGCCGGCACCCGACCTTGTCGAGGCGGGCGTTCGTGGCCACGACCCCGATGGTGGTGTTGGTCAGCGCCGTGCCCAGCCCGGCCAGGCCGGCCTCTGCGATGCGGACCGCCAGCGCGTCGTCACCCCCGGGCAGGCCGGCGGCGTTGACCGCCACCAGCGCCGCCACCACCAGGTCGCCGGCCCGCACGCCCGCGGTGACCAGGCCGCCCGGGGCCCGCTCCGGGAAGTCCGGGCCGGACACCTGCGCCCCGGTCCCCGCCCCCACCCGGCCCGTCTCCACCGGGCCGGCCGTGGCGGCCACGCACGCGGCGTAGCCCTGCTCGGGACCGGGACGGACCGTCGGGTCGCCGATCCCCAGGTCGTAGAGCGCCAGGCCCACCACGATGGGCACCGGTCCGGCCGGGGTGACGAAGCCGGCACCGCGCTCCTCGCAGTGGCGCACCACCCCGTCCGCCGCGGCGAGCCCGAAGGCCGAGCCGCCGGTCAGCAGCACGGCGTCCAGCCGGTTGACCATGCGCACCGGATCGAGCAGGTCGAACTCGCGGGTGGCCGGCGCGCCGCCGCGGACCTCGCCCGACGCCACCGTGCCCTCGGGGAACAGCACGACGGTGCAGCCGGTGGCCGCGTCCGGATCGGTCCAGTGGCCGGCCCGCAGGCCCGCCACGTCGGTGATCACCGGTACTGCCTCGCCACCCGGGACCCGATGGCGCACACCACCTCGTAGGAGATCGTCCCCAGCCGGGCCGCCCACTCGTCCGGGGTGATCCGCTCGCCGGCCTGCTCGCCCAGCAGGACGACCTCGTCCCCCGGGTGCACGGCCGCGTCCGGCCCGCAGTCGACCATGAGCTGATCCATCGTGACGACCCCGATCATGGGCCGGCGCTCGCCCTTGACCAGCACCTCCTGGCCGGCCAGCGGCAGCGACCGGAACACCCCGTCGGCGTAGCCGATCGGCACGGTGGCGACGGTCGTCTCCCGGCTCGTGCGCTGGCGGTGGCCGTAGGAGACGCCCTCACCGGCGGCGACCGTCTTCACGAACGACACCTCGGACGTCAGCGTGAGCGCGGGCCGGAGGTCATGGAGGCCGTCGAGCGCCGGGGCGGGCGGGATGCCGTACACCGCGATGCCGCAGCGCACGAGGCCGTAGCGGGAGTCGGGGTGGGCGATCAGGCCCGCCGAGTTGGCCGCGTGCACGATCTCGGGATCGACGCCGGCCGCCCGCAGCTTGGCCAGCACCTCGTCGAAGCGGGCCAGCTGGTCCGCCGTGTAGGGGTTGCCGGGCTCGTCCGCCACCGGCAGGTGGGTGCAGATCCCCTCCAGGTGGAGCTCGGCCAGCTCGCCGACCGCCCGGGCCATGCCGACCAGGTCCTCCGGCCGGGTCCCCACCCGGTGCATCCCGGTGTCGACCTTCAGGTGGACCGGGACCGGCGCCAGCCGGGCCCCGTGCACGGTCTTGGCCACCGCGGCCACGATCTCGGGGCTGTAGAGGACCAGCCGGGCGCCGGTGGCGAGCGCGTCGGCGATCTCGTCGGCCCGCGGCTCGGACAGCAACAGCAGCGGGGCGTCGATGCCGGCGTCCCGCAGCACCACCGCCTCGTCCACCTGGGCCACCGCCAGCCAGTCGGCGCCCGCGGCCAGCGCGGCGCGGGCCACCGCGGTGGCACCGTGGCCGTAGCCGTTGGCCTTGACCACCGCGCAGAACCGCGCCGGGCGGGCCAGCGCCCGCAGCGTGGCCACGTTGTGGCGGATGGCTTCCAGGTCGATCTCGGCCCAGGCCCGGGCCATCAGCCTTCCTCCTCCAGCCGAGCCAGCACGGTCGGCACCCCGGCGACGACGTCGGATGCCACCATTCCCCGGGCCGGGCCTTCGCAGGCCGCCGTTCCGTGGAGCCATGCGCCCGCCGCGGCCGCGTCCCAGGCGTCGATGCCCTGGGCGAGGAGCGCCCCCACGATCCCGGAGAGCACATCGCCGGTGCCGGCGGTGGCGAGCCGGGCGTCGCCCGCCAGCGAGAGCCGCGCCCGGCCGCCAGGCTCGGCGATGACGGTCGTCGGCCCCTTGAGCAGGACGACCGCCCCCGTGGCCGCGGCCAGGTCCCGGGCCGCGGCGATGCGGTCCTCCCCCGGCGGATGCCCGGCCAGGCGGGCGAACTCGCCGTCGTGGGGGGTGAGCACGGCGGGGGCGCCGCGGCGGGACAGGATCGCCGCCGCCTGGTCGCCCAGGGCCGACAGGCCGTCCCCGTCGATCACCACCGGGATCGGCGCACCCGACGCCAGGTGGTGGATGGCGGTCACGGTCGGCGCGCTGGTGCCCAGGCCCGGTCCCAGGATCAGGGCCCCGGCCCGGTCGAGCTGCGCCATCACGGCGTCGTCCCAGCCGGCGGCGGGGACCGCCACGCCCACGGCCTCGGTGGGCAGGGCGGGATCGTGGTCGATGCCGGGCGAGGCCACCCGCACCATGCCCGCGCCCGCCCGCTGGGCGGCCCGGGCGGCCAGGTGGGCGGCGCCGGTCATGCCCGGCGAGCCCGCGGCCACCATCACCGCGGCCCGCCACTTGTGGGAGTCCGGCGGCCGGGGCGGCACCCAGCCGGCCACGTCGGCGGCCTCCACCACGCCGAGGGTGGCGCCCGAGACGTCGAGCCCGATGTCTTCCAGCGCGACCTCGCCGGCCAGGGCCCGGCCCGGGTGGAACAGGAGACCGGGCTTGAGGGCGGCGAACGTGACGGTGCGGCGGGCCTGGAGCACCCGGCCGGGCGC
>DATBGF010000733.1:0-2038 GCA_036558145.1 Acidimicrobiales bacterium | reverse complement strand
CGTGCTGGCGGGCGTCCGCCAGGCCGACCTGGGCGAAGCGATGACAACGGTCGAGCCGCGGCCCGCGACCAAGGACGAGCTCACCCGCGTGCACTCGGCGACCTTCGTCGACGCCATCGAGGCCTTCTGTCGCAAGGGTGGCGGCAGCCTCGATCCCGACACGACCGTGGGGGAGGAGTCCTGGGACGCCGCGCTGCTGGCGGCCGGCGCCGGGCTGGACGCCATCGAACGCCTCGACCGCGGCGAAGCGGCGGCCGCCTTCTGCGCCGTGCGTCCGCCCGGTCACCACGCCACCCCGTCCCGGGCGATGGGGTTCTGCCTGTTCAACAACATCGCCGTCGCCGCCGCGGCCCTCGCCGATCGCGGCGAGCGCGTGCTCGTGGTCGACTTCGACGCCCACCACGGCAACGGCACCCAGGACGCCTTCTACCGCGACCCCCGGGTCGTCTACGTGTCGATGCACGAGTACCCGCTGTACCCGGGGACCGGGCGCATCGACGAGGTCGGCGCAGGTGAAGGCGCCGGCGCCACCATCAACCTCCCGTTCCCGTACGGCACCGCGGGCGACGCCTACCTGGCTGCCATCGACGAGGTGGTGGTGCGGGCCGCGGCCCGACTGCAGCCCACCTGGCTGCTGCTGTCGGCGGGCTTCGACGCCCACCGCCGTGACCCGCTCACCGGCCTCGGCCTGACGTCGGGCGACTACGCCGACATCACGACCCGACTGATCGAGCTGGCGCCCCCCGGCCGGCGGCTCGTCTTCCTCGAAGGTGGCTACGACCTCCAGGCCCTTCGGGACTCCACTGCGGCCTGCTTGGCCGCGCTGTGCGGCGAGGAACACCGGCCGGAGCCGGCGTCGACGGGCGGCCGCGGACGCGAGGTCGTGGCCGCCGCGCTCAAGGTGCACGGCGAACTGGGCGATTTCTAGTCAGAGGGTCGACCCGCGCTCGGCCCCCGGGCTTGGAAAGGACCCGTTCGTGGCCGACCTGCAGGAGCTGCTCCAACACCTCGTCGACGTCCGCGGCTCCGACCTCCACCTGAAGGCCGGGGCCACGCCGCACGTCCGGGTGGATGGGCACCTCGAGGCCACGCCGTACCAGCCGATGGAGGCGCCCGAGGTCGAGGCCATGGCCCACGAGCTCATGCCCAAGCCCCGGGCCGAGGAGTTCGCGGAGACCGGCGAGGCCGACTTCGCCCACAGCGTGCCCGGCGTGGGCCGGTTCCGGGTCAACGTCTACCGCCAGCGCGGCTCGGTGGGCCTGGTGATCCGCCGGGTGATCCCCGGCATCCCGACGTGGGATCAGCTCGGGCTGCCACCGATGGTCGAGCGCCTGGCCACCGAGACCCGCGGGCTCGTGGTGGTCACCGGGCCGACCGCTTCGGGCAAGACCACCACGGTCAACGCCATCGTCGACCAGATCAACCAGGCCCGGCCGGTCCACATCGTCACCATCGAGGACCCGATCGAGTTCCTCCACAGTGACAAGCAGGCGATCATCAGCCAGCGCGAGGTCGGCACCGACACCGCCAGCTATGCCGAGGCCATGCGGCGGGTCGCCCGGCAGGGGCCCGACGTCCTGTTCGTGGGCGAGATGGTCGACGTCGATACGTTGGCCGCCGCCCTGGCGGTTGCCGAGACCGGCCATCTCGTGCTCACCACCATGCGCACGACGACGGTGGCCGAGACCGTGGCCCGCCTCGTCGACTTCTTCCCGCCCGTGTACCAGCACCAAGCCCGGCTGTCGCTGGCGGCCTGCCTGCGGGCCGTGATCGCGCAGCGGTTGCTCGAGCGGGCCGACGGCCGGGGCCGCATCGCCGCCGTCGAGGTCCTCGTCAACACGCCGAAGGTGTTCGAGTGCATCGCCGACCCCGATCGGCAGGTGGCGCTCGAGCGGCTGATCGCCGAGGGCGAGTACCACGGGATGCAGACCTTCGACCAAGCCCTCCTCGCCCTGTTCAAGGAGGGGCTGGTCAGCTTCCGGGACGCCCTGGCGGTGGCGACCCAGCCCGAGGACCTGCGCTTCGCCATGCAGCAGGC
>DATBGF010000732.1:0-6442 GCA_036558145.1 Acidimicrobiales bacterium | reverse complement strand
ATGTTCATCGGCCAGCAGTTCCTCCAGAACGTCCACGAGTACTCCTCGGTCGAAGCCGGGGCGGCGATCCTGCCCGCCGCCGTGTTCATGGTGCTGGTGGCGCCGACCTCGGCCCGCCTGGTCGAGCAGCGCGGGTCCCGGTTCACGCTCCTCGTCGGCTCGGGAGCGTTGCTGCTGGGGTTCGTGGTCATGCTCGTCCTGTGGGACGAGAACAGCCCCTACTGGCACGTCGGCCTCGCCTACGCGCTCGTGGGCATCGGCGTCGGCACCGCCGGGACGCCGGCCTCGCGCTCGCTGACCGCGTCCACGCCCGTGACCCGGGCCGGCATGGCGTCGGGCACCGCCGACCTCCAGCGGGACCTGGGCGGCGCGGTGATGCAGTCGATCCTCGGCGCGCTGCTGGCCGCGGGCTACACGTCCGCCATGGCGGGGCTGGTGGCCGGGGCGTCCAGCAATCCGCAGCTCACCGACGGGGTGCAGTCCCAGCTCACGAAGTCGTTCGGCAGCGCCGCCAACCTGGCCGAGCAGCAGCCCCAGTACTCGAGCCAGATCATCCAGGCCGCCCGCGAGTCCTTCCTGGACGGGTCGCACTGGGCGTACTTCGCCGGGATCGTCGCCGTCATCGTCGGCATGGTCGTCACCTGGATCTGCTTCCCCCGCCATGACGAGGAGCACTCGCTCCTGGACGAGTACGCGTCGGAGGACGGGACCCCCCAGGAGGAGGCGCTAGCCGCCTAGGCGGGCCAGCTCCTGCTCGACCACCTCGACGTC
This sequence comes from Acidimicrobiales bacterium, assembly GCA_036558145.1. GTDB lineage: Bacteria > Actinomycetota > Acidimicrobiia > Acidimicrobiales > VFJN01 > ZC4RG19. The sequence goes on along the minus strand of DATBGF010000732.1, from coordinate 5,671 downwards.
GATCTTGGCGAACAGCGGTGACGCCTCGCCGAGAGCGGTGCCGGGCTCGACCCGGACGGACGCCCACGGCTGCCACGGGCCTACGGTGCGGATGACCCGATGCCGCGCCTCGCCCTCGCCCACCTCGGACTCGGCCGGGAGCGGGACCGCGACCGCCACGCCGAGGTTGTCCCACACCCGCTGGGTGCCGTGGGGCAGGAACGGCGTGAACATGACGTTGAGGTCGCACACCGCGTCGTAGGCGACCGAGAGGATGCCGAGCGCGGCCTCGGGGTCGGTCTTGACCACCTTCCACGGCTCGTGCTGGGAGACGAAGGCGTTGACCTCCGCGGCCAGCGCCATCACCTCGTGCAGGGCGGCCTTGAACCGGTAGCGCTCGATGCTCTCACCCACCGACGTGAAGCCGGCGGACACCCGCTCCAGCAGCGCGGCGCCGTCGGGCGGGATGTTCACCCGCTCGGGCACCACGCCGCCCTGGCGGCGCAGCATGGCGCACACCCGCTGGACCAGGTTGCCCCACGTGGCGACCAGCTCGTCGTTGTTGCGGCGCACGAACTCGGACCAGGTGAAGTCGGCGTCGCCCGACTCGGGCGCGCCCGCGGTCAACGAGAACCGCAGCGGGTCCGGCCCGTAGCGCTCCAGCACGTCGCGCACGTAGATGACGACCCGGCGCGAGGACGAGAACTTCCGTCCCTCCATCGTGAGGAACTCGCTGGCGACGACATCGTCGGGCCGGTGCAGCGGGATGTGCTCGCCGTCGGGGCGGTCGCACAGCTCGCCGTCGTAGCCGGCCAGCATCGCGGGCCACAGGAACGCGTGGAACACGATGTTGTCCTTGCCCATGAAGTAGGCGTGGCGGGAGTCGGGGTCGTGCCACCAGCGGGACCACGCCTGCGGGTCACCGGACAGCTCGGCCCACTCGATGGAGGCCGACAGGTAGCCGATCACCGCGTCGAACCACACGTAGATGCGCTTGAGCGGGTCGTCCTCCCACTCCGGCACCGGCACGGGCACGCCCCAGCCGATGTCGCGGGTGATGGCGCGCACCCGGGCGTCGTCGAGCAGGCCCAGGCTGAGGGCCTTCACGTTGGGCCGCCAGTTCTGTTGCGACTCGAGCCACGGTCGCAGCTGGGTGGCGAAGGTGGGCAGGTCGAGCGCGTAGTGCGTCGTCACCTTGAACACCGGCGGCAGGCCGTCGACCTTGGAGCGGGGCTCGATCAGGTCCTCGGGGTCGAGCTGGTTGCCGCAGTTGTCGCACTGGTCGCCCCGGGCGTGCTCGTAGCCGCAGATCGGGCAGGTGCCCTCGACGTAACGGTCGGGCAGAGAGCGGCCATCGGAGGCGGAGTAGGCCGCCTGCTGCTGGATCTCGATGATCCCGCCACTGGCCAGCAGGCCCCGGAACAGCTCCCGGGTGACCCGGTAGTGGTTGGGCGTCGTGGTGCGGGTGAACAGGTCGTAGGACAGCCCCAGACCGACCAGGTCGTCGACGATCAGGGCGTTGTTGCGGTCGACCAGCTCGCGGGGCGTCAGGCCCTCGGCCTCGGCCTCGATCGTGATGGGCGTCCCGTGCTCGTCGGTGCCCGACACCATCAGCACGTCGTGTCCGGCCATGCGCGCCCAACGGCACCAGATGTCCGAGGGCACGCCGAAGCCGGCCACGTGGCCGATGTGGCGGGGGCCGTTGGCATAGGGCCAAGCAACCCCGGCGAAGAACGGTCGGGACATGTACGGGCCTCCTGACGAGCCGGTCCACCGTACCCGTCCTCCCCCCCAACCCGGCGAAGGGTTAGGAGGTCAGGCCGTGTCGAGCTCGTGGCCGAGGATGCGCTCAGCGCGGGTGAGGGTGTCCCGGCCGGTGGCCAGGGCTTCGTGGTAGGCGTCCCGCAGCGCGAGCAGCAGGGCCCGGAGGCGGAGCTCGTCGGCCGGGGCGTGGTACACCGCGGCCATGTACGGCTCCAGGGCGGCGCAGCGGGCGCCGTGGGCCAGGCGGACATCGTCGGCGTAGGAGGCGGCGCCCCGGGGGGCATCGAGGTTGGTGCGGCGGTCGATCTCCACCAGCAGCACCGTGCGGGCGTCGTCGAGCTGGGCCATGCGGGCCAGCAGCCAGCGGTAGGCGTCGTCGAACTCGGCCCGGGCCGGCCGGGCGTCGTCGCCCGCGGCTGCGGTGGCCCGCAGCTGCTCGCCCGCGGCCACCAGGCGCTGGGACTCGGCCGCGAAGTCGGCCTCCCGCAGCGTGTCCCGGGCGTCGGCCAGGGCGGCCCGCACCACGTCGCGGTAGACGGCGATCAGCTCGTCGTAGGCGGCGGCGTGCTCCTCGTGGACCTGCTCGGCGCGGCGGGCGATCGTCCCCGGCTCGGTGTCGGGGTTGGGAGGGATGGCCACGTCGCACAGCACGGGATCCCAGTCCCCGCCCTGGTAGCGCACCAGCCGCTCCCGGTCGCCGGCCAGGCGCACGTCGAGGCCGTGGCCCACGAGCGGGTTGCGCAGCGATCCGTCGTCCTCCCGCAGGTAGCCCCGGTCGACCAGCTCGAGGAACAGGCGGATGGCGAACGCGTCGTCGTGCTCGTCCGGGCGCTGGCGCTTGGTGGCGTCGTCGAGCCAGAACACCGGGTGGCCGGCGAACTCCAGCGCCAGGTTGGCGGGCAGCCGCCCGGTCCCGTCGGGCGCCCCCACCGGCGGCCGGGGCAGGGGCGGGTAGCCGTAGGGCGTCATCAGGACCTGGTCCGGGCGCAAGCCGGCCCCCGCCGCGAACTCGTAGCGGATCTCCTGGTAGTCGTACACGTTCAGCAGATCGCCGGGCCGGATGACCGGCCGGGTGGGCTCGATGATCATGAGGTCCTCGCAGCTGCTGGGTCGCGGTAGCCGGACGGCGTGGCGAGTCGCTGGCCGTCACGCCGGCTCCAGCCGGGAGTGGTCAAGGGAACGGACAGGCCCGATGCGGTGACGCCCACGACCTTGCCGTCGGTCCCCACCCGGCGGCCGGTGATCGACGAGGCGGCCCGGATGTCCGGGTGGCGCGCCGAGCGGACGGGATCGGCACCGTTGCCGGCGGCCACGACGGTCTCGACGTGGCGGGCGTGGCGGCCCGCCACGTGCTCGTCGCCCAGGCCGGCCAGCTCGTCGGCGGTGGGCGCCCGGCCGTGGTGGCGGGGGATGACGCGGGGCAGGAAGCGGCGCCGTCCCGCTCCCTCGCGGGAGCAGGCGAACACCGCCCCCGCCAGGGGCGCAGCCGCCCGCTGGCCGGCGGCCAGGGCCCCGGCGACCATCCCGTCGAGCAGGGCCGCGGCCCGCCGCCGGGGCGCGGAGCCCGGGGGCAGGGCGGGCACGCCGCCCGGGTCGCCGCCCGGCAGGCCGTCGCCGAGCGCGCCCTCGCCGGTCCCGTCCCCCGGCTCGCCCGGGACCGCGGCCCCGTCGGCACCGGACGCGCCGGCCTCGGCCGGGCCCGCGTTGCCGTCCCCGGTTGCACCCCCGGCCCCGGCGGCCCGGCGGGCGTGGCGCATCAGGCGCCGGTCCTCCAGCTTGCGACGGGTGGCGAGCGCGGCGCCCGCGGCGGCGGCCGCCGCCCCGCGGACCGCGGCCGAGCTCTGGGTCCCCGCGCCCCGGGCCAGCCGCCCGGTCACGCCCATGGCGCCGCGCAGGCTGAACACGTTGCCCAGCCCCAGGTCCTTGAGCGCCCAGCGCATGGCGATGATGGCGACCAGCGGCGCCGCGGCCTGGAGCATCGCCGCGCCGAAGCCGGCCCCGCCGCCCTCGGCCGCCGAGAAGGCCCCGGTCAGCTCACCCAGCCGGGAGATCGTGCTGATGATGGTCAGCAGCACCGCCAGCAGCGACACGAACACGGCCTTGGCGAACACCGACCCGGCCCCGATCCGGAGGTAGCGCCCGAAGATGCGGCCCGCCGCCTCCGACGGCCACATCCCCACCAGCAGTAGCAGCGGCAGCGCCACGCACACGAGCACGGTGAGGAACTGGGCCACGAGCGTCCCCAGCGCCAGGCCGCCGATCGCCCACAGGTACACGGCCGCGATGACGATGGCGAGGAACGCATGGGGCACCGCGCCGGTCAGGCTGTGGCCGTTGAGGGCGAACACCCACTCCCGGCCCGCGGGCAGGTTCTCCCGGTCGGCGTCCTCGTAGGGGGCGATCACGCCGTTGAACCCGGCCCCCGCCACCTCGGCGATCTGCTCGTCGCCGTAGACGGTGAACGCCTCGGTGATGTCGTCGCCGGTCCCGAACTGGAACGGCCCGTCGCCGTCGCGCACGCCCCACTTGGTGCCTCGGGGGTCGGGCTTGGTGGTGCCGCTGCCGTCGACGCCCCACCAGTCCGAGCACGTCCCCTCGGTCAGCTCGGAGGGCGGCGACCCCAGGTTCCACATGAGCCGGAACTCGGGGTTGACCGCGAAGCCCGAGCCGGAAAGGTCCCGCAGCGCCCCGCCGGACTCCTCCTTCAGCCCGGTCCGGTCGGCGTAGTAGCCGCACACGGCCCAGCCGACCATGCCGCGGCGGAAGTCCTTGGTGTCGTTGAAGCGGCCGAACGGGGCGGTGCCCTGGGTGCCGGGCGCGGGCAGGGCGGCACCCGCGGCGGCCACCGCAGCCTGCTGGATGGCGGCCTGGTCGGACGGCGCCACCTCGGCCTTGTCCTCCAGCACCCGGCAGTAGGCCCGGTGGGACAGCTCCGGGTTGCTGCCGAACTGGGCCTGGATCCACAGGTCGAGGTAGGCGGACTCCCACAGCGACGACATCAGCGACGCCAGGTGGGGCTGGAACGCCACCGCGCCGACGAGGTCCTGGCCGAAGTCGCCGTCCTCGTCGAAGGAGGAGCGCAGCGCGTTCACGTAGTAGCTGCAGTCGAGCAGGTTGTCGGGCGCCGCCCCGGGGGACGGGCGCGGCGCGGCCTGGCTGATCTGGTCGGCGACGATGTTGGACATGCCGACGCCCCGCTCGGCCAGCCAGGCGGGACTGCCGGCCCGGGCACCTCCCCCGCCGTCGGGGGCCGAGCGGGCCAGCAGCACCAGCAGGACCGCGAAGCACAGGAACGGGCGGGCCAGGTCCCGCAGCGGCGTGTCACTGTTGCGGGCGGCACGGCCCACGACGACCAGGGCGGCCAGCGCCAGCACCGCCAGTCCGATCCCGGACAGCACGATGTCGGCCGCGGCCGCGAACCCGGCGTCGATGGGCTGGAGCGCCACCGGGGTGGAGCTGGCCCCGTCCCGCCGGTTGAACAGGTCGAACGCGAGCGCGGTGCGGGTCACCCACTGGAGCAGGCGCCACATGAGGCCGGCCATGCCGTAGAGGAACGTGACCAGCGGCTGCATCACGTTGGCGGCGCCGATCTCGGTGGCCCCGAAGTTGGAGGTGAAGCTGTCGGCCTCGTTGGCCCAGCGGTAGAAGGGCAGGCAGTCCCACTCGCCGATCCCCTGCTGGACGTCGCCGACGCAGGGGTTGCTGGCGGTGTTCCCGACCGACTGGACCGGCGCCGCCGCCACAGCCGGCGCGGTCAGACCCGAGGGCCCGTCGGCCGTGGCCCCCAGCGGCGAAGCCGCCCCGAGCAGGACGAGCCCCGCAAGCAGTAGCGCCCACAGCCCGAACCGCAATCGTGAGCGCCCGCCGTTGCCAGGGCCACCAGGCCTGGGACCAGCCGTGCTAGGACCGCCAGGGCTAGGACCGCCCG
>DATBGF010000731.1:0-7523 GCA_036558145.1 Acidimicrobiales bacterium | reverse complement strand
TGCGGCTGATCGCCGGGATCGTGGCCAGGGCTGCGCCTGCGGCCGCGGCCGCGGTGGCGTGGCGGCGGTCGATCTCGGTGCCCGTGGCTTCGCCCACCTCGACGGTGATGACCACGGCCTCTGTGGCCAGGAGCGCGGCGTCGTGCAGCCAGCGGCTGAACGGCCCGCCGGGGCCGTGGTAGGCGACGCCGCCTATGCCGTTGGCCGCGGTGACCAGGGCGTACACGCCGAGCCAGTCCGGTGTGGCCTCGTGATCGCGGGGAGCGGAGCGGTCCACGGGTGACGGCGAGGGGGCCGGGCGCTGTCGTCGGTGGCGGCGGGCGCGGAGCGCCAGGGCGAGGCCGGCGGCGGTGTAGGTCAGGCTCGACAGGGCGTTGACCGGCTGGGCCAGCCAGCCGTCGTGGACGCACTCGCAGTCCGACTCGCCCAGGGGTCGGGCCGGCATCAGACTGCCTTCCGCTCCGGGACCTCGGCCGACGTGACGTCGGCGATGACCCGGGCGCGCAGGTCCCGCAGCTCGTCCATCTGGCCGCGGCGGTCGAGGACCGTGCGCCACGAGCGCCATGCGGTCAGGAACGCACCGGCCTCCGCCATCACGGCCAGGGCGGCGAAGCCCATCAGCGGGACGGCCACGAACACGGCCAGCGACGCCACGAAGCCCGACCGGTCGCCGACCACCAGGTCCAGGACCGGTGACAGCGGGAACGTCACGGCGGCCGTGGTGTCGGCCAGCGCCGTGCCCCCGATGTCGAACCACGCGAGCGCCAGCCAGGTGAGCGGGAAGACGACGATCCCCACCAGCACGCGGACCGTTCCCTTGGTGACCGGGGCGGCGGGGACCAGGCCGGCCACCACCACGATGGCCGTGGGCACCGCGTTGGCGACGGCGCCCGCCAGCGCGAACGGGGCCAGCAGCACGATCACCGCGGCCGCCACGGCCACCCGCCAGGCCAGGGCGCGGGTGCTCACCGATTGGGCGACGTCCTCGTCGTGCAGGCCGACGTGGTCGAGCACCACCTGGTAGTGCGACTGGGCGTCGAGCACCGCGGTGCGAACCGGCGGCGGGGCCTCGGCCAGCGAGCGGGCCACCGCCGAGCTGCGGGCCAGCGGCACCCGGGCCCGGGGGTTGTCGGCCTCGGCCCGCAGGCTGACCTGGGCCGCGCCCGTGAGGGCGAGGGCGTCGACCAGGGTGGGGAAGTCCGGCGACACCGAGCGCAGCCCGTCCTCGATCACCGCCATCAGGCCCCGGACCACGGCGTGGTCGTCGAGGCCGTCCGCCCGCAGCCGGCCGACCTCGGCGGCCACGTCGATGGCCGGGGCGAACGCCACCAGGGCCCGGCCCCGCAGCGCCACCTTGTCCTCGTACGCGATGCCGGCGGGCAGGATGCGCAGCCCGGTGACCCCGGCGTCGACCGCCTGGACGGCGATGCGGGCCACCCCGGTGCGCAGCGGGGCCAGGTGGGGCTGGTCGTGGGTGGTGCCCTCCGGGAAGATCGCCACCGTGGCGTCGTGCGCCAGGGCATCCACCGCCGAGGCGAACGTCGCGGTGTTGGCGGCCGTCCCCGCCCCGTCCTGGGACCGGTGCACCGGGATCAGCCGGGCAAGCGCCAGGAACGGCCGGGCGGGCAGCACCCGCCACAGGGTGGCCTTGGCCAGGAACCGGGGCACAAGCCCCAGCGCGCTCACCAGCAGCACCGGGTCGACGAACCCGTTCAGGTGGCTCGCCGCCACGATGACCGGACCGTCGAGGTCCCGGGGCCCGGTCACCTCCACCGACCGGAAGAACCAGCGGGCGACGCCGCGGGCGACGAGGCGGAGGATGCGGTCCCGCACCCGCTACCCGGCCGCGGGGATGACCGGCGCCACGAGGTACGACTCGTGTCCCGGGCCGGTGTGGACCGCCATGGCGCCGCCCCAGCGGCGGTCGCCCGGATGGGTGTGGTGGAACGGGAAGATCCCGGGATCGTCGTGGGCCCGGATCTCGACCGCCAGCCGGTGCCCGGGCCCCAGCACCACGCTGGTCGGCCAGATCTCGACGTCGACCGCTACCGGCTCGCCCGGCGTCACCGGCGCCAGGCCCACATGGGTGTGGACCGGCTGCCACGGCGTGGACGCCGCCTCGTCGAGCGCCCGGTGCGAGAGCCGCAGCCAGCCGTACGCCGCGGCCACGTGGTGGGCCGTCGGGATGGCGCCCTGGTAGGTCACCTCCTCGCCCCCGGGGTCGATGTTGCGCACCACGACGAACAGGTCCGCATCGGGCTGCGCCGTCGACACCCACACGTGGAGAGCCAGCGGTCCGGTCAGCTCGGTCTCCGCCTCGAACGGCGGGGTCGTGAACCGCACCAGGGATCCGACGCCGGTGTCGTCCGGCGAGGCGTCGTAGCGGGCCGTCCCTGGCTCCGCCGGTGGGTCGGACGCGAGCGACCCGCCCGTGGCGTCGAGGTGCAGCCGGGTCCAGCGCGTCCGGGCCAGGGGCCACTCGTGCTCGTAGCGCCAGACGTGGTCGTCCCGGCTCCGGCGGATGGCCAGCTTGACCGGCGGCTCCCGGGTGATGCCGGTGTCGACGTCCTTGAGCCAGTGCTCCAGGAAGCGGAGCTGCTCCAGCCGCCCGTCCAGCGCGTAGAACGGCTCCATGTGGTTGCCGCAGTGGACCCGCAGGCGCCGGTGGACCGAGCCGGCGTGGCGGAAGCCCTCGATGTTGCCCCGCAGGTGCAGCCCCGCTCCGCCCCAGTTGCCGGCGGACAGCAGCGGGGCCTCGATGGCGGCGAGGTCGGGGTTGCTGGTGTCGTAGGGCGGGCCGTACTCCTCCGGCGGCAGCGGCACCTGCGAGGCGGCGTCGCCCTGCTCCCGGGCCAGGTTGTTGGACCACCGGCCGATGAACCCGCTGGAGAACATCCCGCCGTGGCGCTGGATGTCCCGGTACGAGTCGACCGCGCCCTCCCACGGCACGATGGCCGCCAGTGACGGAGGCCGCAGTGCCGCCACCCGCCAGGCGTTGATGGCGTAGTACGAGATGCCCATGACCGCGACCCGCCCGGTGCACCACCGCTGGGCCGCGGCCCACTCGATGCAGTCGTAGAAGTCCTGCGCCTCGCCCCGGCTCAGCATGGTGCGCCGGCCGGGCGAGTGGCCCGTGCCCCGGGCGTCGACCCGGACGACCCCGTAGCCCTGGGGGACCCACCACTCGGGGTTGACCGTCTCCCAGTGCATGAGAGGCCCCTGCTCGGGCATGGACTCGTACACCGCGGCGCCGCCGGGGTGGTCCCGGAAGTGGACGTCCTTGGCGTACGGCCCCAGCGTCATGATGACCGGGACCGGCCGGTCGTCGTCGGGCCGGAAGACGTCGGCCGCCAGCTCGATGCCGTCGCGGACGGGAATGGCGACGTCCTTGGCCACCAGCACTCCCGGGTAGGTGGCCGTCGAAGCTGCGGTCATGGCCGGAAACCCCCTGGTTGCCCGTCGCCGCCGCGCCGAATCCTAGGGGCGGCCTGCGGGCGGGCGGCGGTTCTCCCACTGTTCAGGTGCGGGGATCCGGGCCGCCACCCGGCGGCCGCAGAGCGGACACCGGGACGTGGTCGGCTGGCCACATGCGACAGACGCGCGTGCTGAGGGTGGCGGCGGTGGTGGCGATGGCTGCGGGCGCCGCCGGGGTCGGCGTGGTGGCCGGGGCCTCCGCCCAGCAGGGATCGGGGTCCGGCGCGGGTGGAGGGGTGCAGCAGGCCGAGCTGGTCGGCCGGTCGGTGCTCCCGGCCGAGACCTACCGGCCCGCCAGCGCGCCCTCGGGGTTCTTCACCGGCATCACGACGCCGATCGCCGCGCCGTTCCCGGGCCAGCCTGTGCAGGGCTTCTCCGGCGTCCATCGCAACGCCGACGGCAGCTACCTGGTCATGAGCGACAACGGCTTCGGGGCCAAGGCCAACAGCCAGGACTTCGAGCTCCGGGTGCACCGCATCGTGCCCGACTTCGCCACCGGGGTGACCAGCGTCGTGGACGGCGGCTTCGGCCTGTCCGACCCCGACCGGAAGATCCCCTGGACGATCTGGCGGGACGGCGGATGCGCCGCGGCGGCAACCCTGCCCGCGGGCTACACCTGCCCGGCTCCCGACCGGGTGCTGACCGGTTGGGACTTCGACATCGAGGCCTTCCAGATCGCGCCCGACGGCACGTTCTGGTTCGGCGACGAGTTCGGCCCGTTCCTGCTGCACACCGACACCACGGGCCGGCTGCTGGCCGAGCCCACCCCGACGCCCGGGGTGATGTCGCCGTCCAACCCCACGCTCCCGCCGGGCGCGACGCCGAACCTGGCCAACTCCAAGGGCTTCGAGGGCATGGCGATGTCGCCGGACGGCCGCACGCTGTACCCGATGCTGGAGGGGCCCGTCGCCGAGGACACGGCCGCCGGGCTGCCCGCGGACCTGCGCATCTTCAAGGTGAAGCTCGACCAGGGCGGCAACCGGGCCCGCTTCACGGGAGAGTTCAGCCGCTACCGGATGGAGCAGCCGGGCGACTCGATCGGCGACTTCATCGCCGTGAACCAGCACCAGTTCCTCGTCATCGAGCGGGACCAGGGCGCCGGACCGACCGCCCGGTTCAAGGCGGTCTTCCTGATCGACCTGCGGGACCAGGACCACGACGGCTACGTGGACAAGCAGCTGCTGGTGAACCTGATGGCGGTGCCCGACCCCGGCGGGGCCGGAGGGCTCGGCCCGTTCTTCAGCTTCCCGTTCGTCACGATCGAGGACGTCGAGATCGTGGACCGCAACACCATCGCGGTGCTCAACGACAACAACTTCCCCGGCACCGGCGGCCGCGCTCCCGACCGCCCGGACGAGAACGAGCTGATCCTCGTGCGCCTGGACCAGCCCCTCGACGTCGCCCGCGGCATCATCGCCTGACCCCTCGGGCATCATCCACGGTGATGCCCGAGGAGCAGCCCGCCCGCCGCCCGACCGGCTACCTCGCCATCGCCGGGCGCAGCGTGGACCGGCTGGCCGCGCTCAGCGACGGGATCTTCGCCATCGCCATGACCCTGCTGGTCCTGGACCTGAAGGTGCCGGTCCTCGACGTGGTCCACGGCCAGCAGCCGCTGTGGGCGGACGGCGCCATGGAGCCCGAGCGCGCCCTATGGAGCGGGCTGGCCCACCTGGCGCCCCGGCTCCTGCCCTACGTCATGAGCTTCCTGATCCTCGGCATCTTCTGGGTCGGCCAGCAGACCCAGCTCGACAACTTCGTCCGCAGCGACCGCACCCTGACCTGGATCCACCTGGCGTTCCTGCTGGCCGTGACGTTCATGCCGTTCTCGACGTCGCTGCTGGCCGAGTACATCACCGTGCGCCTGGCCCTCGTCGTCTACTGGCTCAACCTGGTGGTGCTGGGCGCCGTCCTGTTCGGCAGCGTCCGCTACGCGCACCGGGCCGGGCTCATGGACCCCGAGCGCGCCGACGAGGTCCGCTCCGCCGCGGAGCGCCGCATCGTGCTGGGGCAGAGCCTCTACCTGGCGGCGATGGCGCTGTGCGTGATCAGCACCTACGCCAGCATCGTTGCCCTCATCGTGCTGCAGCTGTGCTCGGCGCTGGCGATCCGCCCGTTCAACCGCACCTGAGCCCAGCCCCGCTTGACCAGGCACGAATGAGACCTCGTATTATCGGACGAGGTTAGAAAACTCGTCCCGGGGGGCCGCATGCCCAACTATCTCGTCATCTCCGCCGACGGCCACGCCGGCCCGCCCGCGGACGTCTACCGCGACTACCTCGACCCCGAGTTCCGCCAGGCGTTCGACGCCCACCAGGAGGAGCTGGCCGCCGGGCGCATGGTCAACACCGCCTTCGTCGAGGAGTGGGACGAGGAGACCGGCGACGCCGAGATGAAGGCCGGCTACGACCCGGCCGTGCGCGACGCCGTGCTCGACCAGGAGGGGGTCGCCGCCGAGGTCCTGTTCCCCGACGCGGACGTCCTCGGCACCGGCCGCCTGGCCAGCTCGCCGTTCGGCTCCGGGCTGGGCTCGGGGGCCGGCGCCGATCCGGCCGCGGTCAAGGCCGGGGCCCGGGCCCACAACCGCTGGCTGGCCGATTTCTGCGCCACCAGCCCCGACCGCCGCCTCGGCGTGGCCGTCGTGCCCATCACCGCCGGGGTCGACGACGCCGTGGCCGAGGTGCGGGCCGCGGCCTCCCGCGGCCTGCGCGGCGTGCTCATCCCCACCCGCTGGTTCGACGCCCCCGCCTACATCGACGCCTGCTACGAGCCGGTGTGGGCCGCCTGCGACGAGGCCGGCCTGGTCCTCCACACCCACTCCGGCGCCGGCCCCGCCGACTACGCGCTGGGCCCCGGGTTCCTCTCGATCTACGCGGCCGAGGCGTGGTGGTGGGCGGCCCGCCCGTTCTGGGTCCTCGTCCTGTCCGGCGTGTTCGAGCGCCACCCGGGGCTGCGGTACTCGATCGCCGAGAACGGCGCCTGGTGGGTGCCCGACATCGTCAAGCGCATGGACGAGAAGTGGGAGGGCGCCCACAACACCCGCAAGTTCGGCGACGCCTTCCGCGTGGACCTGTCCATGCGACCCGGGGACTACGTGGACCGCAACTGCTTCTTCGCCGCCTCCACCCCGGGCAAGGACGAGATCGACCGGCGCCACGAGATCGGCGTCGGCAACCTCATGTGGGGCAACGACCTGCCGCATCCGGAGGGCACCTACCCCCACACCCGCCGCTGGATCGCCGAGCGGTTCCGGGACGTGCCGCGCGACGAGACGGCCCGCATCCTGGGCGGCACCGCGGCCGAGGTGTACGGCGTCGACCCCGCGGCGCTGGCCGCGCTGGTCGAGCGCATCGGCCCGTCGCCCGCCGACGTCCACGGGTGAGCGGGATGGACGACCTGAAGGGGAAGGTGGCCGTGGTGACCGGCGGCGCCGGGGGCGTCGGGCGGGCCCTGGTGGAGCGGTTCGCGGCCGAGGGCATGCGGCTGGTGGTGGCCGACGTCGAGGAGGCGGTCCTGGCCGGGACGGTCGCGGCCCTGCGTGAGGGCGGCGCCGAGGCCGTCGGCGTGACGACCGACGTGACCGACTTCGCCTCGGTGGACGCCCTGGCCGAGGCGGCCTACGCGGCCTACGGGGCGGTCCACGTGCTGGTCAACAACGCCGGCGTCGGGCCGCCCGGTGGGCTGGTGTGGGAGTCGACCCCCAACGACTGGCGCTGGACCTTCGGCGTCAACGTGTTCGGCGTGGCCCACGGCATCCAGGCGTTCGTGCCCCGGATGCTGGCCTCGGGGGAGGAGGGGATCGTCATCAACACGTCCTCGCCCGACGGCCCCATCGCCCCGATGCCCCAGGCCTCGGTCTACGCGGCCACCAAGTGCGCGGTGACCTGCGTGACCGAGTGCCTGGCCGCCCAGCTGGCGGCGGAGAGCGGCGGCCGGCTCCAGGCCGCGGTCTTCTACCCGTCCGGCAAGGGCCTGCTCGACACCGGGCTCTGGACGTCGGACCGCAACCGCCCGTCCGAGCTGGCTCGGGAGCGGCTTCGCGAGACGCCGCC
>DATBGF010000730.1:0-1665 GCA_036558145.1 Acidimicrobiales bacterium | reverse complement strand
CGGCACCATCGGCGCCGAGATCCGGGGCCTGGACCTGCGCGCCGTCGACGACGCCACCGTGGCCGCCATCCGTCGGGTGTGGCTCGACCGCAAGGTCGTGTTCTTCCCCGGCCAGGACCTGGACCCCGATGCGCACCTGGCCTTCGCCGCGCGCTTCGGGCAGCCCACCGAGGGGCACCCGGTCATACCGGGGATCGACGGCCATCCCCAGGTGTTCGAGATCGACTACTCGGCGGCCCGCAGGCTCAGCGACAGCTACGGCGAGGTCGGCACCGCCTCGCGGGGCATTTCCTGGCACACCGACGTCACCTTCGTGGCCCGGCCGCCCCTGGGGTCGATCCTGCGGGCCGTGGTGGTGCCGCCCTCGGGGGGCGACACGCTGTTCTCCGATCAGCAGGCCGCGTTCGAGGGGCTGAGCCCGGCGCTCCAGGACCTGCTGTCCGGGCTCACCGCCGTCCACGACGGCCGCCCGCTGTTCGGCGGGCTGCTCGACCGGCTGGCGAGGGCCGCTGGGAGGGCGAGCGCCTCCTCTCGCTCGCCCCGGTGGCGCACCCGGTGGTGCGCACCCACCCCGAGACCGGCGCCCGGTCCCTGTTCGTCAACCCGGGCTTCACCACCCGCATACGGGAGCTGGAGCGGGCCGAGAGCGACGCCCTGCTCGCCTTCCTCTTCGCCCACTCGGTCCGGCCCGAGTACACCGTGCGCTACCACTGGCACCCGGGCGACGTGGGCTTCTGGGACAACCGGGCCACCCAGCACGCGGTGGCCGGCGACTTCGGCGACCAGCACCGGGTCATCCAGCGGGTGACCCTGCGGGGCGACGAGCCCGCCTAGCGCGGTCCACGAGCCCCTCGCGTACGCTGCGGCATGCCCGGGTCGCCCCTGCTCCTCGCGGTCGCCCTCGACGGCGGCGGGCATCACCCCGGGGCCGAGGCCACGGACCCGTTCGACGCCGCGTACTGGTCCGGCCTGGCGACGCTGGCCGACGGGGGCGGGATCGACCTCGTGACCATCGAGGACACCTTCGGGCCGCCCCGGCGCCGCGACCCGGTGACCGCCCGGCCCGACGCCGCCCTGGTGGCGGCGCGGGTGGCCCCGCTCACCCGCCACGTCGGGCTGCTGCCGGTCATCACGACCACCCACACCGAGCCGTTCCACGTGGCCTCGATCACCGCCACGCTCGACCACGTCAGCCGCGGCCGGGCGGGCTGGCAGGCCCGGGTGTCGGTGCGGCCCGAGGAGGCCGGCCTGCTGGGGGCGCGGCCGGCGCCGGGCGTGGACGAGGCGTTCGCCGAGGCCGCCGAGGTGGTCGACGTGGTGCGCCGCCTGTGGGACTCGTGGGAGGACGGCGCCATCGTCAAGGACCTGGCCACCGGCCGCTACGTGGACCGCGACAAGCTCCACTACGTGGACTTCGAGGGCGCCTCGTTCACGGTGAAGGGGCCCTCGATCGTGCCCCGGCCGCCGCAGGGCCAGCCGGTGGTGGCGGTCCTGGCCCACGTGCCCCTGGCCGACGACCTGGCCGCGCGGGCCGGCGACGTCGTCTTCGTCACGCCCGCGCCCGGCGAGGAGGCGGCCCGGGTGGCCGAGATCCGCGCCGCGGAGAACGAGGTGGGCCGCGACGGCGAGCCGCTGCGGGTGGTGGCCGACCTGATCGTGTTCCTC
>DATBGF010000729.1:0-7462 GCA_036558145.1 Acidimicrobiales bacterium | reverse complement strand
AGCCGATCAGTCCGGCCAGCGTGACGACCAGGGACGAGATCCCCGTGCTGGCGATCACCAGGCCCTGCAGCAGCCCGGCCGCGGCCGCCACCACCAGCGCGAGGACGATCGCCAGCCAGAACGGGACGCCCTGCTCGTAGGCGAACGCCAGCGTGCACGCCGAGAAGGCCATGACCGACGCCACGGAGAGGTCGATCTCGCCGCTGACGATCACGAACGTCATCGCCACCGCGATGATCACCTTCTCGATCGAGAGCCGGAAGATGTTCACGAAGTTGTCGACGTCGAGGTACACGTCGGACTGGGTCGCGTTGTAGGCGATCGTGCCGAGGAGGATCAGCGCCAGCAGGACCTCCCAGCTGCGCTCCCGCGACCAGCTACGCATGGGTCGGCTCCCTCTCCTCCTCGGCGGGCTCGACCCGGGTGTGGGGGCGGGCCTCGGCCGACCAGCGGCGCCGGAAGCGCCGGCCGATGGCGGCGTCGGCGACGACCGCGGCCAGGATCAGCGCGCCGAGGATGGCGTTGCGCCAGAACTCGCTGACCTGGGGCACCCGCACGAGGCTCTGGTCGAGCACGTCGATGAGCACGGCGCCCAGGAAGGCGCCGACCAGCGTTCCGGAGCCGCCGAGCACGCTCACCCCGCCGACGACCGCGGCGGCCACCGAGTCGAGCTCCAGGCCCTGGCCGGCGACGACGGTGATGTTGCCGAAGCGGGCCAGGAACAGGAACCCGGCGAGCCCCGACAGCGCCCCGCAGGCGCAGAAGGCGCTGAACACGAGGCGGCGGGTCGGCAGCCCGGCCTGCGTGGCGGCGTCGGGGTTGGAACCGATGGCGTAGAGCCGGCGCCCCCAGCGCAGGCGTTGCATGGTCACCTGGAGCACGACGACGATGACCACGACGACGAAGAAGATCAGCCGGACCTCGAGCTCGCCCAGGCTGAACACCGTGCGGTTGGGCAGCTCGACCACCCACGACGGCAGCGAGTCGGCGGTGATCGTGCGCCCCTCGCCGTGGGACACGAGCCAGCTCCGGTAGATGGCGAGCGTGCCCAGCGTGGTGACGATGGCGGGCACGCGGCCCCAGGCCACGATGACGCCGTTGACCGCACCGAGCAGCAGGCCGATCCCGAGGGCGAGCCCGATCCCCACGAGGGCGGACGACGAGGGATGGTCCCGCACGAACTCGCCGGTCAGGTAGGCCGACACGCCCACGATCGAGCCCACGGACAGGTCGATGTTGCGGGTGATGATGACGATGGTCTGGGCCACGGCCAGGACGGCGGTGATGGCCACGCTGGTCGTGACCCGGTTGAAGAACCGGCCGCCCAGGTAGTCGTCGACCAGGAAGCTGAACACCACCAGCATCAGCAGGATCACGCCGACCAGCGACAGCTCCTTGACCCGCTCGGGGCGGATCCACACCGGCGAGCGGACCGCGGCCGCCTCCGTGCTCATGCCACGCCCACCGCTGCGGTCATCACCCGTTCCTGGGTGGCGTCGGCCCGGTCGAACAGGCCGGTCTGGGCGCCCTCGCGCATGACCAGCACCCGGTCGCTGACCGCCAGCACCTCGGGCAGGTCGGAGGAGATGAGCACGATGGCCAGCCCCGAGCGCGCCAGGTCGTCGACGATCCCGTGCACGTCGGCCTTGGCGCCGACGTCGATCCCGCGCGTCGGCTCGTCCAGGATCAGCACCCGTGGCTCGGTGTTGAGCCACTTCGCCAGCATCGTCTTCTGCTGGTTGCCGCCCGAGAGCAGGCCGACCGCCTGGTTCAGCCCCGGCGTGCGGATCCGCAGCCGCGTGCGGAAGCCTTCCGCCACCTCCCGCTCGGCACGGCGGTCGACCAGGCCGAGCCGGGGGGCGTAGCGGCCGAGGGAGGGCAGCGTGATATTGGCCGTGATCGACTGGGGGAGGGACAGGCCCACGTGGCGCCGGTCCTCCGACAGGTAGGCGATGCCGTGGTCGAGCGCCTGGCGCGGCGAGCGGATCTCGACCCGCTCGCCGTCGAGCTCGACGGTCCCGACCTCGGCCGGCGCCACGCCGAACAGCGCCAGCGCCACGTCGGTGCGGCCCGCGCCCACCAGCCCGGCCAGGCCCAGCACCTCGCCGGCGTGAACGTCGAAGGCGATGCCGGAGAACACGCCGGTGCGACCGAGGTCGCGGACCCGCAGCACCACGTCGCCCGGCTCGTGGTCGTGGCGGGCGTAGAAGTCCGACACCTCCCGGCCGACCATGGCGGCGACCAGCTCGCCCCGGGTCACGTCCTCGCGGGCGTGGGTGGCGATGTGGCGGCCGTCGCGGAACACCGAGATGCGGTCGGCCAGCTCGAACACCTCGTCGAGGCGGTGGCTGATGAACAGCACGGCCACGCCGTCGTCGCGCAGCCGGCGGACCTGGCGGAACAGGCGCTCGACCTCGTGCGCCGAGAGCGCGGCGGTGGGCTCGTCCATGATGAGGACCCGCACGTCGAGCGAGATGGCCTTGGCGATCTCGATGGCCTGCTGGGCCGCCACGGGCAGGCCGCTGGCCGGCAGCCGGGGGTCGATGTGGACGTCCAGGCGGGCCAGGATCTCGGCCGCGTCCGCGCACATCCGCTTCCAGTGCACGACACGTCCCTGGTCCCGGTGGCCGATGAAGATGTTCTCGGCCACGCTCAGGTCGGGGAAGATCAGCGGCTCCTGGAAGATCGCGGCGATGCCCCGGGCCTGGGCGTCCGCCGCGCTGTGCAGCGTGACCGGCTCGCCGTCGACCAGCACGGCGCCCTCGTCCGGCTGGTGCACGCCGGTCATGACCTTGATCAGCGTCGACTTGCCCGCGCCGTTCTCGCCCACCAGGGCGTGCACCTCGCCCGCACGCAGGTCGAGCGACACGCCGTCGAGGGCGCGGGTGGCCCCGAACCGCTTGGAGATCGCGCGCATGGCGAGGACCGGCGGCGGATCGACCACGTGCACCCCTTCCCCCTGCGCGGCGGACCGCATTAGAAGATGACTTGCGTTAGAACATGTTAGTTCTCACACAATCGCACGTGACCTCTGACTCGGCAAGGGGTTGGTTCACTCGAAGACGGCGGTCGACACCCGCACCGGCCGGAGCCGCTGGGCCAGCGCGCTGGCCACCAGGGCGACGAGCGCGGCCGTGGCCGGGAGCGCCACGGCCAGCAGGCCGATGCTCCGCCACGGCACGCGGAAGATCATGATCCCGTGGTCGGCGGCGGCGAACACGGCTACGGGCAGGAGCCCGATGGGGATCGCCATGGCCGCGCCGATCCCTGCCAGCAGCCAGGCCTTGCCCCCGGCCGAGCGGGCCAGCGTCCCGGGCGCGACCCCGGCCACGGTCAGCACGTCGCGCTCGTCCCGGGACTCGCTGGCGGCCAGCGCCAAGCTGGCCCCGACGACCAGGACGGCGAACACCAGCGCCAGGGCGGTGTAGATGAGCTCGATCTGCACCGGGGTGGGACCGTTGTGCGGCCAGGCTGCCTCCACGACCCGGTTGGTGCTGGTCGCGTCGAACTGCCAGTCCTCGGCGAAGGTCTCGAGGGCGTCGAGGCGGCGCGGGCTCAGCGGCCGGTCGGCGACGAAGGCGACGGCCGCGTCCTGGGGCGTGAGGCCGGTCTCGGTGAGCAGCGACGGGCTCATGAGCATGCCCGGCAGCGGGCCGAAGCTGACATCGCTCGGCACGACCGCGACCTCGTGCGGCCGGCCGTCCGGCAGCGTCGCGAACGGGGGACGGTCGCCGGCCGGGCCGAGGACGACGAGCCCGGTCCGGTCCAGCGCGCGCCGCACGTCCCGACCCAGGCCGAACCCGGCGAGGACGTCGTCGTCCGCCACGACCGGCACCCCGGCGTCGGTCCACTCGCTCTGCATCCCGGCGGTGCGCAGCGTCACCCGCCCGGTCCCGGGCAGGAGGCGCTCCAGCTCGGCCCGGGCGTCGGGGTCCGGTGGCGTGTAGACGCCGGAGTCCTTCGGGCCCGAGGGGCCGATCGCGCTGATCTCGGTGGCGACGACGACCCGGTCCGGCGTGCGGGGGAGCGCGGCGTCGCCGGCGACGTACCCGCCCATCAGCGCCGTCACCGCCACGGCCAGGCCCCCGACCGCCGCCACCGCGCTGACCACGGCGCCGGTGCGGGCCCGCTCGCGGGCCAGGCCCCGCGCCGCCAGGCGCCACGCGCCACGGGTGTGCCCGGCCAGGCGTTCGAGGCGGGCGACGACGGCCGGCGCCACCGCGCAGGCGCCCAGCAGCTCCAGCACGCCGCCGAGCACGGCGACGAAGGCCCACACGCCCTGGTCGTCGCCCGTCCGTGAGCCGATGATCGCCAGCGTCATCAGCCCGAGCCCGGCGGCGACGGCCGCGAGGCCGCCCGCGGTCACGCGGTGGCGGACCGGGCGCAGGGGGCGGCGTCCGGCCAGCGCGGCGAGGGTCGAGATGCGGGTGACGCTCCACGCCGGGATCAGCGCGGCCAGCGAGGCGGCGGCCGCGCCCACGATGACCACGCCCGCCAGGTCGACGGGCCGGATGTCGTAGCGGTCGAACCGGTACGAGATCATCTCCTCCACCCGCGGCCTGAAGCCGAAGAGGAGCCCGAGGACGAGGGCGACGCCCGCGCCGGCACCGACGAGGCCGGTGACCGTGCCCTGCAGCACCAGCGTGGAGCGCAGCAGGCGGCCGGGGGCGCCGTTGGCGGACAGCTGGCCGAGCACGACGAGCTGGCGGCGGGCGCCGGCCGCGAAGGCGGCGGCGATGACGATGCCGGTGACGGTCAGCGTCACCGCGCCGAACAGGTAGACCCAGATGACGACGACGTCCGACATCCCCTCCGCGTCCTCGATGAAGTCGCCGCGCACCAGGACCCCGTTCCGGCCCCGCAGCTGGTCGAGCGCCGTGCCGGCGGGCAGGTCCAGGTACGCGCTCGTGGTGGGCGGGTGCTGCGGGTCGGCGCCGAGCAGTGCCGAGCCGGGGACGGTCAGGGCCAGCGGCCGGTTCAGGTGGCCGGGCATCTCGGCCAGGCCGACGACGTCGAGGCCGAGCCGGGCGGGCCGCTCGATGACGAGGCGGTCCCCGACGCCGACCCCGAGGGTGCGGGCGAGGTGGGGGGCCAGAGCGACCTCCCCGTCGCGGGTGGGGAAGCGCCCGGCGACGAGATCGGCCAGCCCGTCCATGAGCGGGTCGCCGGCCGGCAAGCCCATCGCCTGGACATCGGCGTGGACCTCGCCGGCCGCCCGCACCCGGAGATAGGTGTCCTCGACGAGGACGCTGCGGGCTCCGGCGGGAACCCGCGGGTCGCTCCGACCCGGATCGGCCACCACCGCGTCCGCGTCGCCGTACTCGCGCTGCCAGGCCTCGTCCTGGTTCACGTCCTCGGTGCGCAGCAGGATCATCGAGAACACCATCAGCGCCACCGGCAGGCCCACGAGCAGGGCCACCAGCGTCGTGCGGCCCGGGCGACGGACCACCTCCCGGCGGGCGAGCCGCAGCGCCACGCGCAGCTCGCTCATGACGGGGCGCCGAGCGGCTCGGCCGGCGCGAACTGCGGGTCGCCGGGGGTGGACTGGTCGACGATCCGGCCGTCCCGCAGGAACACGACCCGGTCGGCCCACGACGCGTAGCGGGGCTCGTGGGTGACGAGCAGGACCGCGGCACCGTCGCGGGCCGGCAGCCCGGCCAGCAGCTCGATCACCTGGTCGCCGGTGACCGTGTCGAGCGCGCCGGTCGGCTCGTCCGCCAGCACCAGCCGGCGCCGGCCGGCCAGGGCGCGGGCGACAGCGATGCGCTGCTGCTGGCCGCCGGAGAAGTCGTCGGGGAAGCGGTCGAGGTGCTCGGTGAGCCCGACCGCGGCCAGCGCCTCGCGGGCGTGCTCGCGGGCCTCGCGGGAGCGGACGCCCTCCAGCTCCAGGGGCAGCATCACGTTCTCCAGCGCCGTGAGCGTCACGACGAGGTTCAGGCGCTGGAACACGTAGCCGACGTCGGTCCGGCGCAGGGCCGCCCGCTGGGCCGGCGGCATCCGGGGCACGTCGAGCCCGCCGACCCGCACCTGTCCGGCCGTGGGATCCTCCAGCCCGCCCGCCAGGTGCAGCAGCGTGGACTTGCCGCAGCCCGACGGGCCCATGACCGCCACCAGCTCGCCGGGGGCGACGGTGAGCGAGATGTCGGTGAGGGCGCGCACCTCGGTGGTGCCGGAGCCGAACCGCTTGACGACGTCGACCAGCTCCAGGGCCGGGGCCCCGTCGCGGTCGGGAGCGATGCGGATGTCCATCACGGGGTGCCTCCGTCGTGGGTGGTGCGCAGGATGCGGGCCTCGCACAGGTCCAGCCAGCGCAGGTCGGCCTCGGCCCGGACCGCGAGGGCGTCGGCCACGAGCGCCTCCGCCAGGGGCGCGCCGTCGCCCGCGGGGTGGGCGCGCCGGTGGCGTTGCAGCAGCCGGGTGAGGGCGGTGCGCTGGCGGGTGATGACGGCCAGGGCGTGCTCGGGGCCGTGGTCGATGGCGAGGAGCACCTTGAGCTGGAGCTCGTCGCGGGGCGGCGGGTCGTCCGATGGGGTCATCTGCCACCACTCCCCGAGCGCTTCCTCACCGCCGGGGGTGAGGGAGTAGCGCTTCTGCTCGCCGCCGGCGTCGACGGCGACGAGCCCGTCGCGCTGCAGCCGGTCGAGCGTCGTGTAGACCTGCCCGATGTTGAGCCGCCACACGCCCCCGGTGGCCGACTCGAACGCGGTCTTCAGCTGGTAGCCGTACCGCGGCTCCTCGACCATCAGGGCCATCAGCCCTTCGCGCACTGCCATAGATACGCAGTATGCATATCTGGTATGCATTTGGCAAGCCGCCGCGCGGTGCAACGCGGTCGCTACGGTCTCCGCATGATCCGTTGGGGCATCGCGGGCCCGGGTGGGATAGCCGCACGCTTCGCCCGCGCCATGACGCTGGTCGACGACGGCCGGATCGTGGCGGTCGCGTCACGCTCGGCCCAACGAGCCGCCGCGTTCGCCGACCAGTTCGACATCGCCGGCCGCTACGACGACTACCGGGCCCTGGGCGAGGACCCGGACGTCGACGCGGTCTACGTGGCGACGCCGCACGCCCGCCACGAGGCGGACACGCTGCTCTACCTGGCCGCGGGCAAGCACGTGCTGTGCGAGAAGCCGATGGCGCTCAACGCCGCCCAGGTCCGCCGCATGGTGGACGCTGCGGCCGCCTCGGGCACGTTCCTGATGGAGGCCGTGTGGAGCCGCTTCCTGCCGTCGTACCGCGCCCTCGTCGACGTGGTGGGCAGCGGGCGGATCGGCACGCCGCTCCAGGTCGAGGGGACCTTCGGGTTCCGCCGGCCCGTCGATCCGACCCACCGGCTGTTCGACCTCGCCCAGGGCGGCGGCGCCCTGCTCGACCTCGGGATCTACCCGATCCAGCTGTCCACGCTGGTGCTCGGGCCGATCGCCCAAGTGGCCGGCAGCGGCGTGCTCGGCGCCACGGGCGT
>DATBGF010000728.1:0-11325 GCA_036558145.1 Acidimicrobiales bacterium | reverse complement strand
GGCGCTTCCGCGGTCTGCTCGGCGGTCTCGGGCTCGCTCGGCTCGGCGACCGGCTCGGTGGCTTCGGGTTCGCTCGGCTCCGCGGGCGCGGCGGCTTCGGTGGCCGGCTCCGTGGAAGCGATGGCTTCGGCGGTCGGCTCGGTGGCTTCGGGCTCGCTCGGCGCTGCGGGCGCGGTGGTGTCGGTGGTCGGCTCAGCCGCTTCGGTCGCTGCCTCGGGGGCGTCGGGCTCGGTGGCGGTGGGCTCGGCGGCCGTCGCCTCGGTGGGCTCGGGCTTGGTGGCGGACTTGGCTTCGGGCTTGGGCGGGGTGTCGCCTTGGGCCTTGGGCTTGCGGGGGCCGCGGGGGCGCTTCGGGGTTTCGTCTGGCTTGCGGGTCTGGCGGCGGCGGGCGGCGGGGCCGCCTCGGGCTGCGGCTCGCTCGGCTGCGGGGTCGGGCTCGATGTCGAAGATGTGGGCGATCTCCGGGAGGCGGGAGGCCAGGCGGGCGATCGTCGAGCGGAGCTCGGGCGTCAGCTTCGGCGGCAGCGACTGGGGGATCACTCTGCGGCGGACCGGGGAATAGGCGAGAGCATCGAGGACTGTGGCCCAGCGGTCGGGGCCCGTTTCCTCGGTGAGGGACGCGGCCGTCGCCTCGGCCAGTTGGGTGGCGATGTCGCCGGGGATGGGGGCGCCCGCCTTCGGGGGGCGCGAGCTCAGGCGCAGGGCGCGGACCACCCGGCCGGCCTTGACCGTCTCGGCGAGGTCGGCGAGCCAGGCGGCGTGCTCCTTCTCGACCCGGTTGGCCAGGGCTTCCCGCAGCTGGGCGGCGAGGGCTCGGGCCTCCTCGTCGCGGCCGGCGTCGCCCGCGGCGTTGACCACCGAGCGCAGGTCGCGCAGGTCCAGGTCGTCGACCGAGGCGGCCGCGGCCTCGGCCCGGTCGCGCCAGACGGCGGCCTGGGCGCGGGGGCGCAGGTCCTCCGCCACCTTGAGCAGGCCGTTGGCGTTGACCTCGGGCTTGCCCGCGGCCTTCAGCTCCTCGTTCTGCTTGTCGATCGCCTGGCGGACGGCGGGGATGCCGCCGATCAGCAGCTGTTCTGCGATCGGGCGCTGCTCGGCCGGCACCGCTTCCAGCAGGGCGTTGCGGTGGGTGCGGCCCGGGCGCAGGCGCTTGGGCTTCGGCTTGAGGTCCACCGGCGGGGCGGCCGGTCGGGACGGGCGCTCGTGGCGGCCCTCGTCCCGGGACCGATCGCGGTCACGGTCACGGTCGCGGTCCCGGGGGCGCCGCTCGCGGCGGGCCTCGCCCTCGGGCCCCCGCCGGTTGCGGTCGCGGTCACGGTCGCTGCGGGGACGGCGGTCGCCGCCCTCACGGGGGCCTCGATCCTCCCGGCCCCGCTCGGGCCGGCGTCGACCCGAACGCTCACCGCGGTCGCGGTCGGACCGCTCGCCGCGGACCAGCGCGGTCGTGACCAGGGGCTGGTCGGCCGGCGCCGACGTCTTGAGCTCCAGGCGCTCGGGCTCGGCGCGCTCGGCACGCGGCGGCACGACCGCGACGACGCTCAGGTCGTCGAGGTAGCCGTCGATCTCGACCCGGAGGACATCCCCGACCTTGGAGCCGCCGGGCAGGATCGCGTTGTCGACCGTGCCCCTGGGCTCACGCGCGCCCGCGGCGCGCCAGGTCCAGGACCCGTCCTCACGGGAACTGGTGAGCTCGATCTCGATCCTGCGGGACATAGATCGTCCACGCTAGCGCAGCCAGCAGGCCCGACTCTCACCCGCCGCCTGCTGTTCACCTGTGGCTCATGTCATAAGCACATCAGCGGCGCAGCCAGGCGTCCGGGGCCTCCAGGAACGCCTCCACCGCGCCCGGCAGCGTCCCTGCGGCGATGTCGGCGACCGTCACCTCCTCGAGGATCATCCGCAGCGCGGAGCGGGTCGCCACCCACACCTTGGCCAGGTCGGCGGCCGGTCCCTCGTACGAGACCATCTCGGGCGGGGTCCCGTGGACGTCGGCCAGCGGGCCCTCGACCGCCCGGATGACGTCGGCCACCGTGATCTCCTCGGCGGGACGGGCGAGCCGGTAGCCGCCCACGGCGCCCCGCTGGCTGGCCACGAGGCCGGCCCGGCGCAGGTCGGCGAGGATGTTCTCCAGGAACTTCACCGGGATCCCCTGGCGGGCGGCGAGCGCGTCCCCCTTGACCGGGCCCGGGGGAGCGGCCGCCAGCTCGGTCGCGGCCCGGACCGCGTAGTCCACCTTCGCCGTGATCCGCATGTGAGACCTCCGCCTCCGACCCTAATGCCAGGGATTCCTTCCAAGACCTGACGGTGTGTTAGAACTAGAACTCGTTCTAAATATGGCTCACCAAGCCGGGAGGGGGCTCCGTGAGAACTGCTCGCCACGCCGTCGCGGCGCTGGCCGTGATGGCGCTCGCGACAGCGGCGTGCACACGGAGTGCGGACGAGACCGAGATCGGGGCAGCCCCCGAGGGCTCGGCCGCCGAGCAGGCGCCCGCAGACGGCGGCAGCAGCAGCGGGGACACGGCCACCGGCAGCCGGCTCGACCAGGGCGGCTTCGGCGACCTGGAGAACGTGTGCCACGACGGCGAGCCGGGGACGGCCACCGAAGTCGGCCTGACCGCGGACGAGATCCACCTCGGCACCGTCACCGACAAGGGCTCGGCCGAGCGACCCGGGCTCACCCAGGAGATGTACGACGCGGCGGTCGCCTTCGCCGGCTGGTGCAACGAGCACGGCGGCATCGGCGGCCGGAAGGTCGTCATCGACGACCTCGACGCCAAGCTCTTCGAGTACAACCAGCGCATCGCCGAGGCCTGCCAGCAGGACTTCGCCCTCGTGGGCGGCGGCGCGGTGTTCGACGCCCAGGACAACGGGGCCCGGGTCGCCTGCGGGCTCATCAGCCTGCCCGGCTACGCGGTCACGCCCCAGGCCCGGGTGGCCGACCTCCAGGTCCAGCCCGTGCCCAACCCGGTGTACGAGTTCGCCTCGGCCGGCTACCGCTGGCTCCAGGGCGCCTACCCCGACGCCGACAAGCTCGGCGTCCTGTGGGTCAACCTCGACGGGCCCTCCACCATCCACGCCCAGATCGTGGAGATGGCGGAGAAGATGAGCTTCGACGTCGTCTTCGACGAGCAGTACCGCCCGCTCGGCGAGACCGGCTGGCGGGGCTTCGTGCAGAAGATGCGCGACGACGGCGTGACCGCCTTCGAGATGATCGGCGAGCCGGAGAACATGGTCGCCCTGCAGCAGGCCATGCAGACAGAGGGCTGGTACCCGACCTTCACCCACCTCCAGCCCAACTACCTCGACGAGAAGTTCATGCAGGAGGGGGCGTCCAGCATGAGCGACGCCACCTACATGCGCTCGGCCTTCCCGCCCTTCGACATGGCTGACCAGGTCCCGGCCCTCGCCGACTACCTCGAGCTGATGCAGCGCTACAACCCGGGCGGCAAGACCGCCATGCTCGGCATGCAGGGCCTGTCCGGCTTCCTGCTGTTCGCGGTGGCCGCCAACGAGTGCGGGGCGGACCTGAGCCGGGCCTGCATCCTCGAGAAGGCCGCGGCCCAGCAGGACTGGACCGCCGGCGGGCTGCACTCGCCCCAGACGCCGGGCAACACGACGGCGACCGAGTGCGACCTGGCGATCCACGCCACGTCCGACGGCTTCGAGTACGACGAGGCGCTCACCGATCCCAACCAGGGCATCTACAACTGCGACCCCGACAACGTCATCCAGCTGACCGACGACTACGGAGTGCCCCGCCCCGCGGCCTGAGCCCCGGGCGCGCGCCATGGACGTCTTCCTCGAGGCCACCATCACCGGCCTGGCCACCGCCGCCATCCTGGCGGTCGCGGCCAGCGGCCTCGTCCTGACCTACACGACCACCGGCATCTTCAACTTCGCCCACGGCGCGGTGGGCATGCTGGGCGCCTTCGCCTACTGGCAGCTGCGCTTCGGCTGGGGCTGGTCGGCGCCGGTCGCGCTGGTGGTGGTGCTGGGCGTGCTGGCGCCGGCGCTGGGCCTGGTGATCGAGCGGGGCGTGATGCGCGGCCTGCACGACGCTCCCGAGACGGTTCGCATCGTGGTCAGCATCGGGCTCTTGGCCGCGCTCATCGGCGTGGGCCTGTGGGTCTGGCCGCCCGACGTGGCCCGGCCGCTGACCCGGTTCTGGGGCAACGCCTCGATCGACGTCGCCGGGGTCACCGTGACCTGGCACGACATCGCCGGGCTGGTCACCGCCGCGGTGCTGGCGGTGGGACTGCGCCTGCTGCTGTACCGCTCGCGGGCGGGACTGGCGATGCGCGCCTCGGTCGACGACCGGCCCCTGGCCATGCTCAACGGGGCGAACCCGCACCGCTCCGCCATGCTGGCCTGGGCCATCGGCTGCACCACCGCGGCGGTGGCCGGGATCCTGGTCGCCCCGTCGGTCGGACTGTCCCACGTCAACCTGGCCCTGATGATCGTCAACGCCTACGCGGCGGCGATGATCGGCCGGCTGCGGAGCCTGCCGCTTACGTTCCTCGGGGCGGTCGTGCTGGGACTGCTCGACGCCTACGCCCTCGCCTACCTGCCGACCGAGCGGCTGCTGCTGGCGCAGTTCCGCTTCGCCATCCCCGTCGTCGTGCTGTTCGTGGTGCTGCTGGCCCTGCCTCAAAGCCGCCTCCGGGGCCACAGCACCCGAACCTCACGCGAGGTCGTCCCCCGGCCGGGCTGGTCGGGGGCCCTCGCGACCGCCGCGCTGTTCGTGGCGGCCGGGGTGGTGGCGGCCAACATCGCCTCGGAGCCCGACGCCGTGGGGCTCCAGAAGATCGTGGCCGTGGCCATCATCGCCCTGTCGCTGGTGCCGCTGGTGGGCTTCGCCGGCCAGCTCTCGCTGTGCCAGATGAGCTTCGCGGGCATCGGCGCCATCCTCATGGCCCACCACGGCCAGGGCGGGAGCCTGAACGGCCTGATCGTGGCGACCGTGGTCACCGGACTGGTCGGCGCGCTGGTGGCGCTGCCCACGCTGCGCATGTCGGGGATCTACCTGGCGCTGGCCACGGCGGCCTTCGCCATGCTGCTGGACCAGTGGATCTTCGGGCTGCGCGACTTCGACCTCGTGAACACCCGGATCAGCATCTTCGGGACCGGCTCGGTGGCGGTCGACGCCCTGGACGTGCCCGGCGTCGACACCCAGCGGGCCCGGCTCGTGTTCTTGAGCGCGGTCTTCGCGCTGCTCTACCTGGCGGTCGTGGCCATACGGCGCTCGACGTTCGGCCAGCGGCTGCTGGCGCTGAAGGACAGCCCGGCGGCCAGCGCCACGCTGGGGATCAACACGACCCTGGTCAAGCTGGCCGTGTTCACGCTGTCCGCGGCCATGGCCGGCTTCGGCGGCGCGCTCTACGGCGGGGCGCTGGGCGCGGTGGGGCCCCAGAACTTCGCCTTCGTGCAGAGCCTGCCCCTGCTGCTGGTGGCGGTGGTGGGCGGGATCGGGACCGCGGCGGGCGCCCTCGCCGCGGGCGTGCTGATCGGCGGCCTGCCGATGCTGGTGGATGCCGCCCCGTGGTTCGAGAACGTCAACCGCGTGCTGCCCGGCACGCTCGGCATCACGCTCGGGCGCAGCCCCAACGGCATCGCCTACTCGGTGCGCGAGGCGCTGGCCCCGCTGCGCCGCCAGCCGGTGCTCATGGCGGGCACGCTGGTGGGCGTGGCCGCGGTGGTGGGCCTGCGGCTGGGGGACGTGCTCACCGGCGGACCGTTCGCCGTGGCGCTCCTGGCCGAGCTGGCGGCCGGCGGACTGGCGGCCCAGCTGCTGGAGGCCCGGCGGGCACCCGCGGCCGAGCCCGCCGAGGAGGCCGGCGACGACGTGCCGCTGGAGTGGGCCGGCATCGTCCGTCCCTTCACCCCCGAGGAGATCGCCGCGCTCGACCGCGAGATGGGCCTGGAGCCGGAGCAGGTGGCGTTGTGACGGCCGAGGCGCTCGTGGTCGAGGAGGTGAGCGTCCGCTTCGGCGGCCACCTGGCACTGGACCGGGTCAGCCTGCGGGCCGCGGCCGGGGAGATCACCGGGCTGATCGGGCCGAACGGGGCGGGCAAGACCACGCTGTTCAACGTCGTCACCGGGTTGGTGGCGCCGCAATCCGGCCGGGTGCTGGTGGACGGGCGCGACGTGACCCGGCTGGCGCCGTACCGGCGGGCCCGGCGCGGGCTGGCCCGGACGTTCCAGCGGCTGGAGCTGTTCGGCCTGCTCACCGTGCGCGAGAACGTCGAGCTGGCCGCGTCGGTGCGCGGCGGCCGCCGGCCGGGGCGGGACGCGGACGCGGCGCTGGACATGGCCGGGCTGGCCGGCGTGGCCGAGGCGCGGGCCGACGAGCTGCCGACCGGGACGGCGCGGCGCGTCGAGCTGGCCCGTGCGCTGGCCACCGGGCCCCGGGTGCTGCTGCTCGACGAGCCCGCCTCCGGCCAGGACGAGGCCGAGACCGCCGCGTTTCGCCAGGTGCTGCTGACCGTGGCGGGCGAGGGCGTGTCCATCGTGCTGGTGGAACACGACGTCCACCTGGTCATGGGGACGTGCCACACCGTGCACGTGCTCGACTTCGGGCGGGTCCTGGCGGTGGGGACGCCCCGCGAGATCCAGGGGAACCGGGCCGTGCTCGACGCCTACCTCGGCTCCGTGCCCGGGAGCCGGCGATGAGCCCGCAGGCCCAGCCGCCGCTGGTGGAGCTGCGGGGCGTGCGCGCCGCCTACGGGCGGATCGAGGTGCTCCACGGCCTGGACCTGACCCTGCGGGTGGGGGAGGTGCTGGCGGTGCTCGGGCCCAACGGCGCCGGCAAGACCACGCTGCTGAACGTCCTCGCCGGCCTGCACCCGCTGAGCGGCGGGGACGTGATCCTGGCCGGTCGCCGGGTGAACGCGGCGACCGCCACGGCGCGGGCCCGGGCCGGGCTGTGCCTCATCCCCGAGGGCCGGGGCGTGTTCCCCAACCTGACGGTGCGCGAGAACCTGCGCATGGCGGCCGGCGTCGCCCGGCGGCGCTCCCGGGCCGATGTCGAGGAGGCCGCCTACGGGCGGTTCCCGCAGCTGGGGGACCGTCGCAGCCAGCTCGCCGGCACGCTGTCGGGCGGCGAGCAGCAGATGCTGGCGCTGGCCCGGGGCCTGGCCACCGATCCGGCCGTGCTGATCCTCGACGAGCTGTCGATGGGCCTGGCGCCGCTCGTCGTCGAAGAGCTCTACGGCCAGGTGGCCGGCCTGGCCGGCGCCGGGGTGTCCGTGCTGGTGGTCGAGCAGTTCGCCCGCGTCGTCATGGGCGTGGCCGACCGGGCCGCGCTGCTGACGCAGGGGCGCGTGGCCGCGGTCGGCCGGCCGCACGAGATCGAGTCCAAGCTGTCTTCCGCATACCTGGGTGGTTAGAGATGACGGATACAACCGAGCGCGTAGAGCAGTTCCGGGCCGACGTGGCCGGCATGAAGCTGCGGGACCCCGCCACCGGGCTGGACCGCCTGCTGGTCAAGCTGGGCGTGGCCGGCCTGGTGGCCGGGCCCTGCTTCGGCGTGGCGGCGTGGTTCATCTCCCACGGCACCCGCAACCCGCTCCAGCAGCGCGACGCCATCGTGGCGGCGCTGCTGGGCCTGACGATCGCCGTGGTGGGTGCCGCCCTGTTCGTCAAGGGCGCGCTGGCCGGGTTCCTCCGCTTCTGGATGGCCCGGCTGTGCTACGAGCAGCAGGTCCAGGCGGACCGGCTGGCCGCGCCGGGCAACGGCGGCCGGCGCTATCCGCCCGGCTGAGCCGCGAGCAGCTCGGCCATGGCCGCCTCGACGTCCGCGGCCATGGCGTCGACGTCGGGGACCAGCTCCGGGCAGGCCAGGAAGCCGAAGTCGACGTTGTCCATGTACGACAGCACGGTCACGTTGAGCCCCGCGCCCTCCGAGATCGGCCCCATGGGATAGGTCGCCACCAGCTCGGCGCCGTCCAGGTAGAGGGGGAAGTCGGGGCCGGGCACGTTCGACACCACCAGGTTGTAGAGCGGCGGGTGGCGGTCGGCGATGTGGAGCTGGGAGTACAGCCGGGTGGCGAGGACGAAGGTGGCGGGAGCGGCGTGCTCGGCCCAGTTCTGCAGGAACTTGGCGTCGACCGCCTTGTGGTCCTCCTTGGCGCCGCGGGTGGCCAGCGCGATGGCCGCCAGCCGGGCGGCGGGATCGTCGACCTCCGTGCGGAGGTGGACGAACATGCCGGAGATGCGGTTGTCGGCGTGCCCCTGCTCGTCCTCGCTGCGCACGGACACCGGGACCATGGCCACCAGCGAGTCGGCCGGCAACACCTCGTGGTCGGCCAGGTAGTGGCGCAGCGCGCTGGACGTGAGCGCCAGCACCACGTCGTTGACCTTGACCCCGAACGCGGCCCGCACCTTGCGGACGTCGCTCAGCTTCACCCGGGCGAAGGCGACGCTGCGGTGGGCGGTGATGGCGCCGCTCCAGGGTGTGCGGGGCGCCTGCAGCGGCAGGGCGCCCACCACCGCGCTCGGGTCGCGGCGGCGCCGGGCCAGGTGGGTGGCGGTGCCGACCGTGCGGCCGATGAGGCCGGGGAGCTGGACCGTGCGCCGCATCTGCGACCAGAGCGCGTAGCCCACGAGCTCGGGTGACGACGGGATCCGCTCCGGCTCGGGCCGGGGGAGCGGCTCGCCGTCGGCGGACCGGGGCGCGGGCTCGGGTGTGAGATCGAAGAGGTGGACGAACAGCTCGGCACCCGACACGCCGTCGACCGCGGCGTGGTGGATCTTGCCCAGCAGCGCCACGTTGCCGTCGAACAGGCCCTCGATCACGTGGATCTCCCACAGCGGCCGGGACCGGTCGAGCGGCTCGCCCACGATCTCGCCGGTGAGCGCGGTGAGCTCGGCGGCCTCACCGGGGGAGGGGAGCACGTGGCGGCGGATGTGGTGGTCGAGGTCGATGTCGGGGTCCTCGACCCAGATCGGGTGATTGAGGCGGAGCGGGACCTGGACCACCCGGCGCCGGAACGCGGCGTCGCCCATGAGCCGGCCCGCGATGAACGACCGGATCTGGTCGAACGAGTACGGCTCGGCCATGGTCGAGGGATCGAGGACGGCGGCGATGGCGACGTGGAGGTGCATCGCGGGCGTCTCGAACGACAGGAACGCCGAGTCGAGGCCTGACAACCGTTCCATCCACGAAGGATGCCACCAGAAAATCCCTGGTGCGGCCGGGGGCGACGCGCACTAACGTCGTCAGCCCCCCAAAGAGCCGGGAGGAGCCCGTGTGTCCCATCCCGATCTAGCCGCCGAACAGTCCTACATCGACACCGCCTACGACTGCCTGGCCGCCATGCGCGACCGCACCGCCCACACGGCGGAGCTGGAGGGCATGGCCGCCGAGGCCGTCGACGGGATGATCGCCCAGGCGCACCTGCGCCACCGCCTCGCCTCGCTCGACACCGACGTGGCCGGGCTCAGCTTCGGCCGCCTCGACGAGGAGCGGGGCGACACCTGGTACGTCGGCCGCCGCCACGTGGAGGACGCCCGCGGCGACCCCGTGGTGGTCGACTGGCGGGCCGACGTGGCCATCCCGTTCTACCGGGCCACCGCGGTCGACGCCCTGGGCCTGTCCCGGCGGCGCCGGTTCATGATGACGGGCCGCCGGCTCGACGACCTGTTCGACGAGGTGTTCGACGATCCCGACAGCGTCGACGCCGCGCACCACGGCGGCATCCCCGACCCGCTGCTGGCCGAGCTGGAGCGGGGCCGGACCGGCGAGATGCGCGACATCGTCGCCACGATCGCGGCCGAGCAGGACGAGGTGATCCGGGCCCCGCTCGACACCTGCCTGGTCGTCCAGGGCGGCCCTGGGACCGGCAAGACCGCGGTGGGCCTGCACCGGGCGGCGTTCCTGCTCTACGAGCACCGCCGCCAGCTGGACGTGCAGGGCGTGCTGGTCATCGGGCCCAACCCGATCTTCCTGCGCTACATCGCCCAGGTGCTCCCGTCGCTGGGCGAGACCGCGGCCCGCCAGACCACGCTGGACCGCCTGCTGGCCGGCACCGCCTACCGGGTCCGGGGCCACGACAGCGAGCATGGGGCGACGGTCAAGGGCGACGCCCGCCAGGCCGCGGTCATCGCCGGTGCGGTGGCGGGAGCCCGGCGCCCGCCGGACGAGGACGTTGCGGTGGCGACCGCCTGGGGCGGCGTACGGGTGGCGGCGGGCGACCTGGCCGACCTGGTGAAGGAGGTCGCCGCCCGCGACGTCCCCCACAACGTGGGCCGGGCCGCGTTCCGTCGCCAGGCCGACCGGCTGGTGCGCGCCGCGCTGGTCCGGCGCCGGGGCGACGAGATCGTCCCCGCCGAGGAGCTGGCCGGCGACCTGCGGGCCAACCGCGAGTGGAGCCGGGCGCTGGACCGGGCCTGGCCCGCGCTCACGGCCGCCAACGTGGTGCGCCGGTTGGTGACCAACCGGGCCGCCCTGGCCGCCGCGGCGCACGGCGTGCTGGACCGCGACGAGCAGGCGGCCATGCTGCGGCGCCCGACCTCCCGGGTGGCGGACGAGCCCTGGACCGCCGCCGATCTGGCCCTGTTGGACGAGGCGGAGGCCGCCATCGGCGGACCGCCCCGCAGCTACGGACACATCGTGGTGGACGAGGCGCAGGACCTCTCCGCCATGGGGCTCCGCGCGCTGGCGCGGCGCAGCCCGGAGGCGTCGATGACCGTGCTGGGCGACCTGGCCCAGGCCACCGCGGCCGGCGCTCAGGTGTCCTGGGACGAGGCCATCGCCCACCTGGGCGCCCCACCGGTGGCGCGGCGGGCCGACCTCGACCTCGGTTACCGGGTCCCGGCGTCGATCATGGACATGGCCAACACGCTGCTGGCCGAGGCCGCGCCGGACGTGACGCCGTGCCGCTCGGTCCGGGCCGGGGGCCAGGAGCCCGAGTTCGTGGCCGTCGAGGACGGCGCGCTCGGGGCTGAGGCGGGCCGGATCGCCACCGAGCTGGCCGGCGTCTACGGCACGGTGGGACTGGTGATCCCGCCCGCCCTGCGCTCCGGCCTGGGCCCGGTCCCGGCCGAGGTCACGGTGCTC
The DNA here is from genome assembly GCA_036558145.1 of Acidimicrobiales bacterium. Classification (GTDB taxonomy): domain Bacteria; phylum Actinomycetota; class Acidimicrobiia; order Acidimicrobiales; family VFJN01; genus ZC4RG19. Next base: position 273 of record DATBGF010000728.1, on the reverse strand, counting down.
GACCCGCCCGACGCCAAGGGCCTCGAGTTCGACGCCGTCGTGGTGGTCGAGCCCGCCGCCATCGCCGGCGGCGACGCCCGGGGCCTGCGCCTGCTGTACGTGGCGCTCACCCGGGCGGTGCAGGAGCTGGTCGTGGTGCACTCCCGCCCGCTGCCGGGGGCGCTGGCGGGCGCAGCAGCGGCACCGAGTCGTCCGGCAGCGTGATCCCGCGCTCGGCCAGCACGCGGGTCACGTCGTCGGGGAACACGTTCTGTATCAGGAACAGGTCCCGCG
>DATBGF010000727.1:0-7700 GCA_036558145.1 Acidimicrobiales bacterium | reverse complement strand
GGCTCGGCCCGGCGCTGGGTGGCCAGGTCCTGGGCGTACATGAACATCTCGATCTGGGCCTGGGTGACGTGCTCGTCGCTGACCTGGTACTCGGGGTCCTCGGACCCGACCATGCGGTTGGACCAGTCGAAGAGCTTGTGGCGGTCCTCACGGGGCACGCCCAGCAGCTCGGCGATCACCTCGAGGGGCAGCTCGGCGGCCACGTCCACCACGAAGTCGCACTCACCCTTGGCCCGCGCCCCCTCGACGATCCCGACGGTCAGGTCGCGCACGTGGACCTCGAGCGCCGAGATCATGCGGGGCGTGAACCCCCGGTTCACCAGCTTGCGGTAGCGGGTGTGGGACGGGGGGTCCATGAACAGCATCATGTTGCCGGCCATCTCGGTGCCCGGCAGGGGCGCGGTCGGCCCTTCGAGCATCACCACGCCGCCCAGGTCCTGCGAGGACGAGAACGACCCGGCGTCGCGGTTGGCGGTGACGATGTCGTCGTAGCGGGTGATCACCCAGAAGCCGTCGCCGTCGGGCTCGTCGTGGTGGAACACGGGAGCGTTGGCCCGCAGCCACGTGAACCACTCGTGCGGGATGCCCTGAGTGAAGCGGTCACGATCCAGGAGGTCGATCTCGGGCTGCATCCCCAAAGTAGAACACATTCTAATTTGGCCGCGCTCAGCCCATGGCCGGCCGCTCGGAGTACGGTGCCGCAAGGCCGGGGTGGCCGGGGTGGACGGGACGTCCCCGCGGGTGCCCGCGGGGACGTCCTGGTCCCCTTCCCAGATGGCCGCACTCAGCCGGGGCAGGTGTTCTGGTACTCCTCGACCCCCGCGCCGGCGGGCGGCGGGCACAGGAACTGCTCGTAGCGGGTGTCGTCGTCGACGTAGCGCTTGAGCCACGACAGCATCGACCGGGCCTCGGTCGGGTCGAAGCGGGTCCCCACGAAGTGGCTGGCGCCCGCGATCTCCAGGTACGCCTTCTCCGACGCGTCGGGGATCTGGCGGTAGAACGGCTTGGAGTACTGCTCGGCCGGGGCGATGGGGTCGCTGGCGGCGCCGATGATCATGGTCGGCACCCGGACCGTGCTGAAGTTCTGGCCGATGTCCCAGGGCTGGAGCGCCACCGCGGCCTGGAGGTCGGGCAGGGCCCGGGCCGACTCCAGGGTGCCGCCGCCGCCCATCGAGTGGCCGATGAAGGCCTGGCGGGAGGCGTCGATGTGGTCGCGCACGACCGCCGGGCTCTGGGTGGTGAGCCAGGTCATGGCCGCCCGCATCTGGTTCGACCGGCCGGTGGGGAAGTCCAGGATGGTGTTGGTGTTGATGGTCATGACCACGAAGCCGTTGGAGGCCAGCAGGTTGGCCGCCCAGGTCTGGACGTTCTGGCCCTCGGTGAAGCCGGGCGTGGCCACGATGACGCCGAACGTGCCCTGCGTCGTCGCGGTCGGGTAGTAGACCGTGCCGCCGTTGAAGCCGGTCTGGCGGGCGACGGTCTGGCTGGCGATGGCGAACGTGCCCCGCTCGGAGGTCACGCTGGCGGCGGTGGGTGCCGGCCCGCGCTGGAACGGGTTGGCCTGGGCGTGTGCGGGGGCGGGCGCCATCAGGGCGCCCACCGCCGCCACCGCGCCGGCGAGCGCGGCGAGTCGTGTCCGGTTCCTCATGTCTCGATTCCCCTCGTGTTGACAACATGAGCCCACTTGGCACCAATTATTGACCTATATGACGGTAGGCTCAAGCCCAGGTCTGACACGAGAACGCGTTCTACTTAGACTGCGTGCATGACCGCCGTCACCGCCTCGCCGGAGCGCTACACGATCATCTCGGCCGACTGTCATGCCGGTGGCAGCCACAAGCAGTACCGGGAGTACCTCGACCCGCGGTACCTCGACGACTTCGACGCCTGGCGGGAGAAGTACCGCAACCCGTTCAAGGACCTGGGCGACACCCGGCGGTTCCGCAACTGGGACAACGAGATGCGCAACGGCCAGCAGGAGGCCGACGGCGTGGTGGGCGAGGTCGTCTTCCCCAACACGGTGCCGCCGTTCTTCCCCAGCTTCGTGCTGTTCGCCCAGCCGCCCCGGCCGGAGGACTACGAGCACCGCCTGGCCGGCATCCGGGCTCACAACCGCTGGCTGGAGGCCTGGTGCGGCGAGTTCCCCGAGCGTCGGGCCGGCATCGGCCAGATCTTCGTCAACGACATCGACGACGCCATCGAGGACGTCCGCTGGATCAAGGAGCACAACCTGCGGGGCGGGCTGCTGCTGCCCAACGTGTCGCCCGACGTCCACTGGGTGAAGCCGCTCTACGACCCCGCCTACGACCGGCTGTGGGCCGTGATCGAGGAGCTCGAGGTGCCGGTCAACGTGCACGGCGGCACCGGCGTCCCCGACTACGGGCCCTACCCCGTGTCGATGCTGCTCTACATCAACGAGGTGCCGTTCTACTCGCAGCGGCCGCTGGTGCAGTTCATCCTGTCCGGCATCTTCGAGCGGTTCCCCCGGCTGAAGTTCGCGATCACCGAGAGCGGCTGCGCCTGGGTGCCGCCGCTGCTCAAGCGGCTGGACAAGGTGCTGGCCCGCATCCGGGACACGGGCGCCACCGGCGAGATCCGCTACGGCGCCGAGCACGTCCTGGGTCGCTCGGCCACCGACTACTTCCACCAGAACGTGTGGATGGGGGTGAGCCAGCCCGGACCGGCCGACGCCGCCGCCCGCCACGAGATCGGCCTGGACCGGTTCATGTGGGGCAGCGACTACCCCCACGACGAGGGCACGGCCCCGTTCACCCGGGAGCACCTGCGGGCGCTGTTCCACGACACCGACCCGGCCCAGCTGCGCGGGCTGCTGGGCGGCAACGCGGCGTCGCTGTACGGCTTCGACCTCGACGCCCTGGCCCCGCTGGCCGCCCAGTTCGGTCCCACGGTCGAGGAGATCTCCCAGCCGCTCACCGAGATGCCACCGGAGCCCAACGAGGCGCTGCTCAACTCGGTCGGGGAGTGGCTGTGAGCGATCTCGTCCTCGTCGACCGTCCTGCCTCCGGGGTCTGCCGCATCACGCTCAACCGCCCGGAGAAGCGCAACGCGCTCAACAACCCGCTGCGGGCCGCCCTGTTCGAGGCCCTGCACACGGCGGACGACGACCCGGAGGTGCGGGTCACGATCGTGCGGGGCGCGGGCACGTGCTTCTCCGCCGGCTACGACCTGGGCGGCGGCAACGCGGGCACGGAGCTGCCGTTCTTCACGTCCGGCGGCGAGGGCCAGTGGCCCCGCCACGTGACCGAGGGCTGGATGTCGATCTGGGACCTGGCCAAGCCGGTGATCGCCCAGGTCCACGGCTACTGCCTCGCGGGAGGCTCGGAGCTGGCCACGGGCTGCGACCTGGTCTACGTCGCCTCGGACGCCAAGATCGGCTACCCCGCGGTGCGCTTCGGCACGCCCGACATGCAGTTCCACGCCTGGTTCATGGGCATGCGCGCCGCCATGGAGATGATGCTCACGGGCGACTCGATCTCGGGCGACCAGGCGGTGGCCCTGGGCTGGGCCAACCGGGCGTTCCCGGAGGAGGCGCTGGACGACGAGGTGGTCGCCGTGGCCACCCGCATCGCCAAGATCCCGCCCGACATCGCCCAGCTCAACAAGCGCACGGTCCACCGGGCCATGGACGTCATGGGCCTGCGCGCCGCCATCCGCTCCGGCACCGAGCTCTGCTCCCTCGCCATCCACCAGGCCGGCTTCAAGGCGTTCATCGACGCCGCGTCCGAGAAGGGCCTGCTCGCGGCGCTGACCGAGCGCGACGAGCCGTTCGGCGACTACCGCACCTCGTCGTAGCTACGTTGCGGGGCGTGGCCCGGCTGCTGATCGTCCACCACACCGCTTCGCCCACGCTGCACTCGCTGTTCGAGGCGGTGCGGTCGGGGGCGACCGATCCGCAGATCGAGGGTGTCGAGGTGGTGGCCCGGCCGGCGCTGGGCGCCACCGCGGTCGACGTGCTGGAGGCGGACGGCTACATCCTGGGGACGCCCGCCAACCTGGGGTACATGGCGGGCGCGCTCAAGCACTTCTTCGACACGATCTACTACCCGTGCCTGGAGGCCACCGTCGGGCGGCCCTACGGCGTCTACGTCCACGGCAACGACGACACGACCGGCGCGCTGGCGGGGATCGAGCGGATCGTGACCGGCCTGCGCTGGAAGCAGGCCCAGGCGCCGCTCTCGATCACCGGCCCGCCCACCCGGGACGACCTCGACGCCTGCTGGGAGTTGGGCGCCGCCGTCAGCGCCGGCCTGTCGACCGGCTGAGCCGCAGCACCGTGCAGTCGCAGCGGGGCGGCGGCTCGAACGCGCTCCGCGGTAGCCGCCGCCCGGCGCGGGCGTCCCACACCTGCGCCCAGCGGCCCGCTCCCGGCGCCCGGCCCCCAGCCCAGCGCTGGGCCGCCTGCTGCTGGACCACCAGGTCGGCCCGCACCAACCGCGATCCGGGAGCGACCAGCCGGCTCAGCACCGCGGTCGTCTGGGCGAAGGGCGGGTTGGCCACCACCCGGAACGGCCGCCGGGGCAGGCGCAGGTCCGACACGTCCGCCCTGACCACCGTGACCCGGTGATCGCCCGCGAACCGGCTGCGCAGCGCGGCCAGCCGCTGCGGGTGCAGCTCGAACGCCACCACCCGCGCGCCCCGGTCCACGAGCGCGGCGGTCAGGGCACCGGTGCCGGCGCCGATGTCGAGGACCAGCTCGCCCGCGGCGACGCCTGCGTCAGCTACGAGCCGCTCGGCCCACGACGGCGCGAGCCGGTGCCAGCCCCACGGGGCGTGCCCCGCGTGCCCGGACACGGCGCACCATCACCATCACGGCCATGCCCGGACCGTACGGCCGCCCCACGGCCGGCAGCGAGCGAATTACCGGCTCAGGCCGTCTCCCATGCGAAGCCGTCGGGGTCGGTGAACGTCCCGGCCGCCGTGTTGATGGTCATGCGGTGCGAGCCGGTGCCTTCCGGCGACACGCCGGCCGTCTTGGCCAGGGCCCGGCGACCGTACAGGGCCAGGATGACGGGGCTCGACGGGCTTGCGAACTGGACGTACTTGCGGCCGTAGCTCTTCGCCACCTCGAGCCCGTGCTCGACGTAGAACCGCTTGCTCTCGGCGACGTCGGCGACTCCCAGCTGGAGGACGAGCTCGTCGATCTCGCGAGTGGCGGGACCGCGGTCCTTCTTCGACGACGACGCGAGCGTCCAGATCGTGCCATCGGGGCCCCGCACGACTCCGCCGTAGCCCCAGAGTGACTTCTTGGCCGGCTTCAGCTCGGTCGCGCCGGCGTCCAGCGCGGTGCCGATGAGGGCGTCGACCGTGGCGGGCTGGGACACGACGAGCGACAGGGTGAACCCGCGGAAGCCGCTGGTCGGGGCCTCCGAGGCGCGGGCGCGCACCTGGGCGTCCAAGCCGAACGCGGCGGTGCAGAAGCTGTCGGCGGCCGTGGGGTCGGCCGCCTCCAGCGTGATGGACTCGATGGTGGTCATCGCAGGCCTCCTGGGTCGATCCGGCCAGTTGGCCCCGGCCGGCGTCCTTGCCTCATCCGTGCCCACCACGGAACGCGCCACGGATCCGCGCACGCAGACATGTGCGTGAGAATGGGACGTGTCCACGCCGATGGCAACCTCGGAGATCTCCGCTCGCGAGGCCGAGATCCTGAGCCTGGTGGCCGAGCACCGCAGCAACGCCGAGATCGGCGCGCGGCTGTTCATCTCCGTGCGCACGGTCGAGACGCACGTGTCCTCGCTGCTGCGCAAGCTCGGGGTCCCGGATCGTCGCGCCCTCGCCGAGGTCGCCGTCGAGCTCGCCCGAGCCGAGCGGACCAGCCGAGCGCTGGCGGGGTTCCCGTCGCCGCTGAGCCCGTTCGTCGGACGAGCCCGGGAACGGGCCGAGCTGCGCGACGCCGTGGGGGCGCACCGCGAGGTCACCGCGGTCGGCCCCGGCGGCGTCGGCAAGACCCGTCTGGCGCTGGCGGCCGCGACCGACCTGGCCGGGGACTTCGCCGACGGAGTGTGGTTCGTCGATCTCGTGCCGGTCACCGACCCGGCGATGGTCGGATCCGCCGTGGCGGCCGAGCTCGGCGCGGGCGAGCAACAGGGCCGGACCATCGAGGACTCGGTGGTGGCGGCCCTGACCGACCGCCACTCCCTGCTGGTGCTGGACAACTGCGAGCACGTGGCCGAGGGAGTGGCGCCGTTCGTCGAGCGGCTGCTGGCCCGCTGCCCGAACGTCAGGGTGCTGACCACCAGCCGGGCCCGGCTCCTGGTGCCCTACGAGCGGGTGTACCCGGTCCCGTCGCTGTCGCTCGACGGGGACGACGCCGACGCCGTCGCGCTGTTCCGCGAGCGCGCCGCGGCCGCCGGGTGGACCGTGGAGGCCGGAGACCTGGTCCAGGCGGCCGGCGTGTGCCGACGGTTGGACGGGGTGGCCTTGGCGATCGAGCTCGCCGCGGCCCGCCTGCCCGCACTCGGGCTCGACGGGCTCGTCGCGGGCCTGTCCGACCACCTGCGGCTCCTGGTCGGTGGGCATCGGGCCGACGACCGGCACCGCTCGATCCGGGCGATGCTCGACTGGAGCCAGGCTCTGCTCGGCGCTGCCGACCTGACCGTGCTGCGGCGGGTCTCGGTGTTCGTCTCGCCGTTCACCGCCGCGGCTGCCGCCGAGGTCGCCGGCCACCCACCTCTGGGACCGGGCGAGGTCGTCGACGGGCTGGCCCGGCTGGCGGACCAGAGCCTTCTGGCCGTCGCCGCGTCCGCCGGCGGCACCCGGTACCGGGGACTGGAGACCATCCGCCAGTACGGAATCGAGCAGCTCGTCGACACCGGTGAGCTCGACGCCACGAGAGCCCGGCATCTGCGCTGGTGCCTGGCCGCCACGCGCGGGCTGGCCGACGACCCGTCGCCCACGACCGGCGACTGGCGGGCCAGGTTCGACGCCGCGGCCGACGACGTCCGGGCCGCGCTGGGCTGGGTCGGCGACGACCCTGCGCACCGCGCCGCCGCGAGCGACCTGGCCCTCTCGCTGGCGCAGCTCGCCTTCACCCGCAACCTGATCGGCGAATCGCAGCAGCGCTACGAGCAGGCGGCCGCCCTCACGGACGACCCCGCCGGCGCGGCGGCCGCCCTGGGGCGTGCGGCCAACGTGGCGGCGTGCCGGATGCGCGGCGACGACGCCTACCGCCTCTGGCAGGCCGCCGCCGGCGCCGACCAGCGTGGCGGCGACACCGCGGCGGCCGCGCGGGACCTGGCCGCGGCGGCGACGACCTACTTCCGGAAGGCGGGAACCTTCGCTCAGCGGCCCCCGAGCGACGAAGCGACCGCGCTGCTCACCCGCGCCCGCGAGCTGGCCGGCGACGACCCCGCAGCCCAGGCCGCGGTCGCCCTCGCCGACGGCGCGGCTCTGGGCCACGCGTTCTTCGCCGAACCGGCGGGGCGCAAGATCTCGACGTCGGAGATGACCATGCTCGCAGAGCGGGCCGTGACGCTGGCCCGCCGGCTCGACGACCCGGTGGCGGAAGGCGCCGCGCTCTTCGCGCTGACCGGGGCCCAGCGCCGGGCGGGCGACACCTTCGCGGCCGCCGCGACCGCACGTCGCCGCGTCGAGCTGCTCAGCGCGGTGGCTCTCACCCCGGACACCGCCGACGAGCTGATCGACGCGCTGCTCATCGCCACCGCGACCAGCATCGGCGTCGG
>DATBGF010000726.1:0-3124 GCA_036558145.1 Acidimicrobiales bacterium | reverse complement strand
CGTGAGCCCGGCGGGCCGGCATGCGGGCCTCGCCCAGCCACGCCTTGCCCGCTGCGGCCTTGGCCCGGGCCCAGACCAGCGGCCCCTCGACGGGGGCCAGGAAGCCACGGCCCTCGGCCCACCCCGGGCCCAGCACGGCCTCGGCCCCGAGCAGCTCGCCCAGCGGCTCGGCGATCGCCGGCGGTGCCGCGCTGACCAGGACGACCCGGTCGCCATCGGCCCGGTGGTCGTCGAGCAGCGGGCGGAGGTAGGGCGCGGCCTCGACCAGCGCCCCGGCGGCGGCCGTGGCGGCCTGGCGGACGGCGGGGTCGGGCCAGCCACGCTCGGCCTGCAGGGCGAGCTGGGACAGCTGGGACGTCAGCATCCCGGGGGCCAGGGCGACACCCGCATCGAGGAGCGCCGAGCGCAGCGTCCGGCCGGGACCGCCCGTGAGCAGGGTCCGGTCGACGTCCACGATGGCTGCAGATCGAGCCATCGGCTCACTCTAGGTGAGGCGCTAGCGTGACGCGATGGCCGATGAACCGGTCCGGGGCGTGACCTTCCAGCGCCGGATGTCGGACTTCGAGGCGCTCATGTGGAACGTCGAGAAGGACCCGTGGCTGAACCCCAGCGGCGGGATGGTGGTCGTCTGCGACCGGCCTCCCGACATCGACGACTTCCGGCGCCGGATCGTCCACGCCACCGCGCAGATCCCCCGGCTGCGGGAACGGGTCGTGCCCGGCATGGCCCGGCTCTCGCCCCCGCACTGGGCCCCCGATCCCGAGTTCGACCTGGACAACCACCTGCGCCACGTCGCGCTGCCGGCTCCGGGCTCGCTGCGCCAGCTGTACGACCTGGCCGCCCGCCTCATGCAGGATCCCTTCGACCGCACCCGCCCGCTGTGGCACTTCGTGATCGTCGACGGGCTCGAGGGCGGCCGGGGCGCCATGTTCGCCAAGCTCCACCACACGATCGCCGACGGCTACGCCGCCCTCCGCCTGGCCGAGCTCTACCTGACCCTGGAACGGGACGCGCCGCCTCCGCCCGAGGTCGACCTCGACCGCCTCGTGCGCGAGTCGGTCGAGGGGGACCGGGCCGACGCCGGCAATGGCAGTGGCAGCGGCAGCGGGGGCGGGCTGGGTGGCGCCGGCGCCGCGGTCGTCGACACCGCCCGCCACCTCCTGCGCCGCCAGCTGGGCCAGGCCCGCCGGGCCGTAGGCGAGGTCATGCTGTGGGGCGCGGACCCGCGGCGCCCGCTCGACGCCGCGGCCCGGGCGGTGGCGACGGTCGGCGACATGCGCAGCCAGGTGAGCGGGGGCAGCGTCCCGGGTGGGTCACCGCTGTGGCGGCCGCGCAGCCGGCACCGCCACTTCGACGTCATCCGGGTGCCGCTGGACGCGATCAAGGTCACGGCGAAGGCGCTGGGCGGCAGCGTCAACGACGTGTTCGTCGCGGGCGCCGTGCTCGGCGCCGTCCGCTTCCACGAGGAGCGGGACACCCCGCTCGACGCCCTCAACATCAGCTTCGTCGTGAGCACGAGGAGCAGCGGCGGCGCCGACTCCAACGCCTTCGCGCCCCGCCGCGTGCAGGTCCCGGCCGGGCCGATGACGGTCGAGGACCGGTTCGACGCCATCCGCGCCATCCTGGCGGCCGGCCGGGAAGGAGCGCGCTCCGGAGGGGCCATGGGCAGCGTGGCCGGCCTGGCCAACCTGCTGCCGACGTCGCTGGTCACCGGCGTGGCCCGGGCGCAGACCGCCAACATGGACTTCGCCACCAGCAACATCCGGGGCGCACCGATCCCGACCTACGTGTCCGGTGCCCGGGTGCTGTGGACGGGAACGCTCGGCCCGGTGGCGGGCACGGCGTTCAACCTCACCGCCATGTCCTACGACGGCAGCTTCGACATCGGCATCCACGCCGACCCGGTGGCCGTCGGCGACTGCGACGACCTGCGCCGCTGCCTCGCGGCCGGCATCGACGACCTCCTCGCCGCCGCCGGCCAGGAGCCCACCGTCGACCACGAGGTCGCCTGACCCTCCCGTGTCACGAACCGGTGGGGTATCACGTCTCTACTGCATGGATGAGATCGTGATCACCGGATCGACAGGCGTCATCGGCCAGCGGGCCGTGCGTGAGCTGCTGGCTGCGGGGTACCGCGTCACCGGCGTGACGCGGTCGGCGCGGGGGCGCGAGACGTTGGAGGGCCTCGGGGCGCGGGCGGTCGAGGCCGACGTGTACGACGAGGCGTCCCTGAGCCGGGCGTTCGCCGGGGCGGATGCCGTGGTCAACCTGCTGACCCACATCCCGACCGCTGAGCGCATGGGTGATCCGTCCGCCTGGGCGGAGAACGACCGGCTGCGCACGGAGGCGTCGGCCGCGGTCGCTCGGGCGGCGCGGGACGCCGGGGTGCGGCGGCTGGTGCAGGAGTCGATCGCCTTCGTGTACGCCGACGGCGGCGACGCCTGGCTCGACGAGGACGCGCCCGTCGCCGGGGGCGGGGTGACGACCACCGCGTTGACCGCGGAGCACAACGCGCGCGAGCTGTTCGGCGGGGACACCGTCGTGCTGCGCTTCGGGCTGTTCATGGGGCCCGACAGCGGGTCCGCCCAGGCCGCGCTGGAGGCGGCGCGCCACGGGAACTCGATGGCCGCCGGGCGGCCCGGGGCCTACCGCCCGACGCTGTGGCTGGACGACGCGGCCACCGCCATCGTGGCCGCGCTGCGCGTGCCGGCCGGGACCTACAACGTCAACGACAGCGATCCGCCGACGAACGCCGAGATCGACGCCGCGCTGGCGGCCGCCGCCGGCGTCGACTCCCTGCGCACCAGGACGCCGCAGGAGGGACCGCTGGCCCGCTCCCAGCGGGTCTCGAACCGCCGCCTGCGCGACGCGAGCGGCTGGGCTCCCCGGCTGCGCGCGGGCACGGAGATCTGGGCCCGGATCACCGCCTGACGCGCGTCAGAGCTGCTCGAACGGGGCCGCGTAGCGGAACGGCCCGGCCAGGCCGGGCAGCCAGGCGGCCAGCGGGCGGGCCTGGAAGTGGTCGCCCCATGACGGATCCGGCGGCGTGATGCCGAGCGTTCGGGCCGGGACGAAGCCGAACCGGGGGTAGTAGTCGACGTGGCCGAGGAGGACGACCGCGGCG
>DATBGF010000725.1:0-7157 GCA_036558145.1 Acidimicrobiales bacterium | reverse complement strand
CGCCCTCCTCGACCAACCGGTCGAGGTTCAGGGTTGGGCCGCCCACGGCGGCGTCATTCTCGATCTCGGCGCCGAAGGCTTCCTTGCCGCGCAGAGTTCGGTAGCCGTGCAGTACCCACACGATGTCGTCGGTCAGGCAGGCCAAGATCGCTTCGTGGTCGGTCCGGCGGAAGCCCTCGATGTACGCCGCGACGACCTCCTTGTGTGGCGCCAAGCTGCTCCCTTCGTAGCCGTGGTTGTCGTGTCCGATGCTATGGCTGGTACCAGGCCCTCGATGGCGCCGTCGGGAAACACATGTGTACGGATCAGGTCACGCGGCTGGCCTCTTCCCGAGCCTCGGGGATGATGGGCTCGAACAGCTCGACGGGGTTGCCAGAAGGGTCGTCCACCAGGATCTGCTTGCCGCCGACACCGGTGATGATGTCGTTGCGGAACGTGACGCCCTCGCCCCGCAGGCCCTCGACCAGGCCCTCCAGGTCCGACACCTCCAGCGAGAACCGGTTCCAGCCTCCGGGCTCGGGCAGCGTGCCGTCGGGCATGGCCGCCCCGCCACCCGGTCCGCCTCCCGGCGCGCTGAGCGTGAGCCGGAGGTCGCCCCGGACCAGCATGGCGAAGGCCGGAGCCGGGTGCATCACCTCGTCGAACCCGAGGTGGCCGCAGTAGAAGGCGATCGCGGCGTCGACGTCATGCACGATGTAGCGGACGGTGGCCATCGGGGACCTCCTTTTCCTCGTGCCGACGACGGTATCGGCCACCACGGGAGGCCGGATGGCGTTCACGACCGAGGAGATCGACTACCTGCGCTCGCAGCCGCTGGCGCGCTTCGCCACCCGCGCTGCGGACGGGCAGCCCGACGTGGTCCCGGTGGCGTTCGAGTTCGACGGCAGCGGCTTCTGGGTCGGCGGCTCGGGCGACCCGGTGCTCGGGACCCGCAAGATGCGCAACGTGGTGGCCGGCAACCCCGAGGTGGCGCTGGTCGTCGACGACCTGATCTCGCTCGACCCCTTCGTCGCCCGCGGCGTCCGGGTCTATGGCCGGGCCGAGGGGCCTGTCGAGCGGGTGGGGATGGTCGGGCCCGGCCACTACCTGCGGATCACGCCCACGGTCTCCTGGAGCTGGAACCTGGAGGGCGCTCCCGCCGGCGAGACCTGGTACGAGTCGAGGCGTGCGGTCCACTAGTCGCTCTCAGTCGTAGGTCGCCTCGACGGACCAGCGTCCGGCCTCCACCACCAGGAGATAGGCGGTCCCGTCCGCCGTCGTCACCTGGAGCCGGGCCCGCCGCCGGTGGGTCTCGGGATCCCACCAGCGCTCGTCGCAGGGCCACGGTCCCGCCCAGGCGGCCACGACCCGGCGGCCGGACCGGTCGCCCGCGCCCGCTGCCACCGCCACCCCCACCGCTGCGGGCGCCGCGCTCACCTCGCCCCGGCCCCGCACCGCCACCGGGCGGCCGGCGGCGTCGACCACCTCGACCGGCAGCGGCGGGGTGTGGACCGTCGCCGGCGCGGGGGCGGGCACGGTCCCCGGCCAGGGCTCGCCCACCCAGCTCGACCGGGCCGCCGGGCGGGACTCGGTCACGTCGGCCGCGGCCACCGGGACCAGGCCCACCCGCTCCCCCGGGCCCCGGCCGCCCCGCCACTCCGGGACCCTTACGCCGTCCACGCCCAGCAGCCCCTGGACCCGGGCCAGGGCCCGGGAGGCCCGGTCCCCCGCTTCGATGGGATCGACCATCCCGGGACCGCCGGTGCTGAGGGCCAGCTGGCGCCCCCCGGCGGGCACGATCTCCTCCGGCGCCAGCCACAGGCGGGTGAGCCCGCCCGAGGGCCGCTGGGCCCAGCCGCCCTGGCCGCCCACCCAGCCCTCCAGCTGCCAGCGCACCCGGTCGGCGATGGCCAGGGCGCTGAAGGCCCCCTCGGTGCGCCACACCCGCTCGTGCGTCTCGCCGTGCTCGGTCTCGGCCCCCACGACGAGGCGGGCGCAGGCGCTGCCCGTCGCGGCCAGGCGCCGGTGGAGGTCGTCGGCCAAGCCCCGGGCCACGAAGGCGGCCGCCTCCACCCGCTCGGCGGGCGGGTCGAGCTCGGCGATCAGCGTCCAGTCGGCGGGCGGCGGCGCGGTGACCGGGGGCCGCCCGTCCTCGCCTCCCGCCAGGCGGTGGGCGCGCAGGCCCTCGGATCCGAAGCGGCCCACGACCTCGGCCACGGGCAGCGCGGCCAGGGCGCCCAGCGTCCGCACCCCGAGCCGTTCCAGCACGTCGACCAGGGCGGCGCCGGCTGGTCCGCCCTCGTCGGCCAGCACGGTCACCGGGATCGGCGCCAGGAACGCGGGGCTCTCCCCGGGCGGCACGACCAGGGCCATGTCCTCGGACCGGTCCGCCTGGTGGGCCTGGCCGCGGCCGCGGCGATGGCGGCGGGCGGCGAGGGCGGCGGCGAAGGGACCGTCGGCCACTCCCACCCGGACCGGGACCCGCCCGCCCAGCGTGCCCCGCACCAGGGCGGCCGCCCGGCCGGCCAGGGCCCGGTCGCCCCCGTGGTAGCGGGACGGCCCCCGGGTGGGGAAGGCGCAGGAGCCCGGGTAGGTGATCTCGATGCGCGGGGTGAGGGCCTCCAGGCTGGCGGCCACCGGCTCGAACGCGCGGGCCTCGGCCGCGGGGTCGTGCTCGAGGACGAGCAGCTCGGGGCAGCGGGACTGGGCGTCCCGGCGGCGCTGGTGGCGCTCGACGCCCTCGTGCCGGGCTGCCGGGGAGCACGCCACCACCCGGTTGGCCCGCAGGACGGCCGCGGGCACGTCCAGCGCCACCCCGGCCGCCACGACCGGCCAGTCGGCGCACCACACCACCAGGGTCCGGGTCGCTTCAGCCATGGCGACGGCGCCGGGAGTCGAGGGGGATGGGAGTGGCCAGGGGCTCGGCCGGGGACACCTGACCGTTGGCGTCGGGGAGCCAGAGGTCGGCACGGCGGGGGCGGATGGCGTCGCCCCGGCCGCCTGTCTCCACCGTGACCCGGCGGCCCTGGAGGTGCCCCCAGCCCGCGCCCAGGCCCTCCCAGCGGGCTGCGCTCACGGTGAGGCTGACCGGGCTGCGCTCGCCGGGGAGGTCGCCGCCCACCGACACGAGGACGCCGCCCCGCTCGCGGACCCGGGCCACCAGGCGGCGGGCGTCCGCAGGCCGCAGGCGGACGGGGCCGCCAGAGCCGGCCGAGCCAGCAGAGGTGGAGACCAGGATCACGTCGAAGCCGTCGACCAGGGCACCCAGGACCGACGCCCAGCCCGCACGGTCGCGGCCGGGGTCGGCCACCAGGACCAGGCGCTCCAGCACCACCCCCAGGGCATCGGCGGCCACCAGGCCCAGGGAGCCCAGCCCCACCGCCGCCACCCAGGCCCCCGCCTGCGAGGGACCGGCCGCCAGAGCCAGGGCCAGGGACGTGGCGCCCGCCACCCCGGGGGCGGCGCCGACCGCCACGGTGACCCCCCGTCGCAGCCCACCTCCCGGTAGCAGCGACGCCAGCTCGGGGAGGACCGGGAGCCGCTGCTCGCTCGCCAGGTCGGCCAGCCCGACCCGGGGCGCGGCGGGGGGAACAGCCGGCCTGCCCCCGATCAGGGGGTCACGAGCAAAAGCGTCTGCACCCCGCGCCACGCCTGCTATGTTCGAACATGTGTTCGATCAAGGCAAGTGCAACGACCCAGATCCCTCATTCCACCGTGACGCTCTTGGCCAGGTTGCGGGGCCGGTCGACGTCCCTGTCCAGGGCGAGGGCGGCATGGTAGGCGAGCAACTGCAAGGGAATGCCCAGCAGGATCGGGGCCAGCTCGGGCTGGCTGCGGGGGACCTGCAACACGGCGGCGAAGCGGTCGTCCGCCTCCAGGGCCGCGTCCGTCACCGCGATCACCGGGCCGCGCCGGGCCCGGATCTCCTCCACCGTCGCCAGGTTCTTGTCCAGCAGCGGGTCGTCGGGCAGGACCATCACGGTGGGGACATCGGGGCTGACCAGGGCCAGCGGCCCGTGCTTCAGCTCAGCGGCCGGGTACGCCTCGGCGTGTACGTACGACACCTCCTTGAGCTTCTGCGCGCCCTCCTGCGCCACCGGGTAGCCGCCCACCCGGCCGACGAAGAACATCCCCGGGGCGGGAGCGACGAGGTCGCGGGCGACCGCGGCGACCTCGTCCTCCGCCGAGAGCACCGTCGCGATCTGGTCGGGCAGCGCCGCGAGGCCGTCGATGAGGCGGCCCCCGTCGCCCGGGCCCAGGTCGCGCACCCGGCCCAGCTGCAGCGCCAGCAGGGCGAACGCCACCACCGTCGAGGTGTAGCTCTTCGTGGACGCGACCGAGACCTCGGGCCCGGCGTGGATGTAGACGCCCGACCCGCACTCCCCCGCCACCGTGCTGCCCGTGGCGTTGACCACGCCGATGACGTCGCCACCCTTGCGCTTGACCTCCCGGATGGCGGCCAGGGTGTCGAAGGTCTCCCCCGACTGGCTCACGGCCACGTACAGGGTCTCGGGGTCGATGACCGGGTTGCGGTAGCGGAACTCCGAAGCGGGCTCGGCGTCGGCGGGGATCCGGCTCAGCGACTCGATCAGCAGCGCCCCCGCCTGGCCCGCGTAGTACGCCGAGCCGCAGCCCAGGATCTTGACCCGGCGCACGCCCAGCACGTCCCGGGCCGACAGCCGCACGCCGCCGAGATGGGCGGTGGCGAAGCGGCGGTCCAGGCGGCCCCGCAGCGCCCGCTCGACGGCGGCGGGCTGCTCGTGGATCTCCTTGTGCAGGTAGTGGGCGTGGCCCGCCAGGTCGAAGGCGGTGGCGGCCACCTCGGTGGTCGACGGACGCTTGTCGGTGGGCCGGGCGTCGAGCGTGAACGTGCGGTACGACCCCGCCTGCAGCACCGCCATCTCGTGGTCGTCGAGGTGCACGATCTGGTCGGTGTGGCGGACCAGCGCCGCGGGGTCCGAGGCGACGTAGTGGGCCCGGCGGCCCACGCCCAGCACCACGGGGCTGCCGTTGCGGGCCACCACGATGCGGTCGGGCTCGCGGTCGTCCACGACCGCGAGGCCGTAGGTGCCGGCCACCTGCGACAGGGACTCGCGCACGGCCTCCTCCAGCGGCAGGCCGGCCTGGCGGCGCTGGCCCACCATCTGGGCGATGACCTCGGTGTCGGTGTCAGACGCGGGCGTGATCCCCTCGGCGGCCAGCTTGGCCCACAGCTCGGCGGCGTTCTCCACGATGCCGTTGTGGATCACGGCCACGTGCCCGGACGCGTCGAGCTGGGGGTGGGCGTTGCCGTCGGTGGGCTCGCCGTGGGTGGCCCAGCGGGTGTGGCCGATGCCGACCGAGCCGGTCAACCGCTTCGGCAGCGACGCCACCAGGTCGTCCACCCGCCCGGCCCGACGATGGACCCGCAGGCCGGACGGCCCGATCACGGCCACCCCGGCCGAGTCGTAGCCCCGGTACTCGAGGCGGGCCAGCCCCTCGATCAGGACACCGACGGCGTCCCCGCTTCCGATCATTCCGACGATGCCGCACACAGGGGTCTCCTCAGCCGTAGACGATCCGGCGGATCTGCCGGTGGGTCAGGGGCGGGGCCGCGACCGGCCGGCTGGCCAGCTCGTCGGCGATCCGGTCGAAGATGGCCGGGTTGGCCAGGCCGGACGCCTGAAGCTGGCGATGCCGGCGGCGCACCACGGCCTCCGTGGTCTCCGAGAAGTAGGCGACGACGTCGTCCACCACTCGCCGGGCGACCCCGGCGGGCAGGTGCGTGGTGCGGACCAGGTGGTCGACGAGGTCGTCCATGGACGACGATCGTCGCCGATCTTGGACCATCAAGGCAAAGATCTTGCCCGAATCCGGGCAAGATCCGACAGTTCAGCTCAGGGGAACAGGCCTCGGGCCGAGATCGCGGCCGCCACCCGCTCGACGGCGACCACGTGGGCGCCGGTGCGCATGTTGACCTCGAGCGTCTGGGATCGGGCCCAGACCGAGTTGAACGCGGCCTCCATGCGGCTGCGCAGGCGCTCCGCCACCAGCGCATCGTCCCAGGGGAAGCCCTGGCGGGCCTGGGCCCACTCGAAGTAGCTGGCCGTCACCCCGCCGGCGTTGGCCAGGATGTCCGGCACGACCACGATGCCCCGGCGGTCGAGCACCGGCTGCGCCTCGATCGTGGTGGGCCCGTTGGCTGCCTCCACGATGAGCGGGGCGGCGATGCGCTCGGCCACCCCCGCCTCGATGCACCCGCCCAGCGCCGCGGGCACGAGCAGCTCGCAGTCGATGTCCCAGATGGCGTCGGCGCTGATCGACTCGCCACCCCCGAAGCCGGCGACGGTCCCGTTCTCGGACACGTAGTCGGACAGGGCCCCGATGTCGAGGCCGCCCTCGTTGAGGACCGCGCCGCCGATGTCGCTCACCGCCACGACCCGCATGCCCGCCGAGCTGAGCAGGTACGCCAGCGGCGCGCCCACCTTGCCGAAGCCCTGGAGCACGGCCCGGCTGCCCACGAACGGCAGGCCCATCTCCCGGAAGGCGACCCGGGCGCAGGCCAGGCACCCGGCCGAGGTGGCGCCCGAGTGGTTGCGGGTCCCGCCCAACGACAGGGGCTTGCCGGTGACGGACGCGGGCATGGCGTGGCCCTGGACCATCGACAGCGTGTCCATCAGCCAGGCCATGACCCGCCCGTCGGTGTTCACGTCGGGGGCGGGGATGTCGACGTCGGGGCCCAGGAGCGGGCTGATCTGGTACGTGTAGCGCCGGGTGACCCGCTCCAGCTCACCCAGCGACAGCGTGCGGGGATCGCAGCGGACGCCGCCTTTGGCCCCGCCGAAGGGCAGGTCGAGCAGCGCGGTCTTGAACGTCATCATGGCCGCCAGGGCCTTGACCTCGTCGGCGTCGACCTCGGGGTGGAAGCGGATGCCGCCCTTGCCCGGGCCGCGGGTGGTGTCGTGGTGGACCCGCCACCCGGTGAAGACCTCGACCGAGCCGTCGTCCAACCGCACCGGGATGGCCACCTCCAGCATGCGCTGGGGCGTGCGCAGCATGCGGTGCACGTCGGCGTCGAGCTTGGCCAGCTCGGCGGCTTCGTCGAGGTGGTCGCAAACGGCCTGCCAGGCCCTGGAACTCATTGCCGCTCCTTGCTCGGGCCGACACCGTTGGCGGCCGACCCCCGAAGCATGCCCGCT
>DATBGF010000724.1:0-2726 GCA_036558145.1 Acidimicrobiales bacterium | reverse complement strand
GGCACGCTCGGCATCGTGACCGCGGCCCGGCTGGCGCTGGTGGCCCCGCCCGGCGAGGTGGTCACCGCGCTGGTGGGGACCGGCACGGTCGCCGAGGCGGTGGCCATCGCCGCCGCTCTGCGCCGCGGGGTGGTCGGCCTGGCCGCCCTGGAGCTGATGACCGGGCCCAGCCTGCGGCGGGTGGCCGATCATCTGGGCAGCCCGCCGCCGGTGGCGCCCGAGGCCGGCGCCTACCTGCTGGTGGAGGTCGACGCGCCCGGTGATCCGGTCCCGGCGCTGGCCGCCGCGCTCGACGGCCGTCCCGGCGTGGTGGACGCCGCCGTGGCGACCGAGCGGGCCGACCGGGCCCGGCTGTGGCGCTGGCGGGAGGACCACTCGGAGGTGGGCGCCACCCTGGGCGTGGTCCACAAGCTGGACGTGACGCTGCCCGCCGCGGCGCTGGCCGGCTTCTGCGCCGAGGTGGTCGAGCGGGTAGAGCAGGCCCGCCCGGGCGCGATCACGATCCTGTTCGGACATGTCGGCGACGGCAACGTCCACGTCAACGTCGTCGGTCCGCCGGCCGACGACACCGGCATCGACGACACCGTGCTCGGCCTGGTCGTGGAGCGGGGCGGGTCCATCAGCGCGGAGCACGGCATCGGCACCGCCAAGAAGGCGTGGCTGGCCCGCGACCGGTCCCGGGCCGAGGTGGACGCGATGCGGGCGGTGAAACGGGCGCTGGACCCCGACGGGATCCTCAACCCGAACGTGCTGTTCGGCTAGCGCACCTTGTCCAGGATCGGCTGCGCCTCGTCCTCGTGCAGGATCAGCACGGCGCCCGACGCGTTGCGGGCGTTCTCCGTCGGGAGCGGGTCCAGCGCCTCGGGCACGATGCCCTTCATGCTCCAGCCGAGCCGCAGGGCGTCGGTGAAGGACATCTTGTCGTCGATGCGCAGGCCGGTGGCGATGCCGTCGGCCGCCCGGGCCAGCGTGAACGGGTTCTTGGTGTCGCTCAGCTTGCCGAACACAGTGGTCAGGAACTTCTGTTGGCGCGTGATGCGGCCCAGGTCGGCGGTGCCGTCCTCATGCCACTGGCCGTCCTCCTTGAGCTCCTCGTAGTGCCGGGAGCGGACATAGGCCAGCGCCATGTCGCCGTCGAGCTTCTGGGGGCCGGCGGCGGTGATGTAGAGGCCCGAGTGGGTGTCCTGCGCCGGGTACGGGAAGTCGATCGTGATGCCGCCCAGGGCGTCGACCAGGCCGGCGAAGCTGACGAAGTCGACCTCCATGTAGCGGTCGATCGGGATGTCGAAGTACTGGGTGACGGTGTCGACCAGCCGCGTGGGCCCGCCGTTGTAGGCGGCGTTGATCTTCTGCTTGCCGTCGGTGCCGGCGATGGGCACGTACAGGTCGCGGGGGATGGACAGCATCTGCGCCTTCCCGCCCTCGAGGTGCAGCACCATGATCGTGTCCGAGCGCTGGCCGCTGGGGGCGTCGGCGGTGGTGAACCCGGGGTCGCCTTCCTCGGTGACGTTGGCCCGGGAGTCGGACCCCACGATCAGGTAGTTGGTGCCGCCGTGCGTGGAGGACACGAGCGACGAGCTGACGTCGACCCGCTCGATCCGGTTGAAGATGCTGCGGGCGTACAGGAAGCTCCCGACGATCCCGACCACCAGCAGGATCGCCACCACCAGGACGACCCTGCGCCAGCGCACCCGCCGGAACCACGGGAGGTCGGACGAGGGGCGCCGGGGCGGCGCCGAGGGGGGCGGGACGTCGCCCGGATCGCGCGGCCGGAAGCGGCGCTGCGGCGGCGCGGGCCGCGGCGGCGCGCTCGTGCCACCCGCGCGCGCCCCGGAGGGAGCGGGGATGAACACCCGCCGGGGATCGGACGCAGATGACCGCTCGGGCTCGGTGAAGCGATCGGTCACAAGGCCCACCAGCCTAGCGACGCGCCTCTCCGGGGCGGTGTCATCAGGTCTTGTCGCTGACCCCGGCCTCGTCGAACGTGGCCATCTCCCGCACCACACGGGCCGCCGCCTCGACCAGCGGGATCGCCAGCGCCGCGCCGGTGCCCTCGCCCAGGCGCAGGTCCAGGTCGATGAGCGGGACCAGGTCGAGGGCGGCCAGCACCGCGGCCGAGCCGGGCTCGACCGAGCGGTGGCCCGCGATCACGCAGCGCTCGACGCCGGGAACCAGCCGGCTGGCCACCAGCAGTGCCGACGCGGCGATGACCCCGTCGACGATCACCGGCACCTGGAGCGCGGCCGCCCCCACCAGGAACCCGGCCAGCGCCGCGTGCTCCAGGCCGCCCACCTCGGCCAGGATCGCCAGCGGATCCTCGCCGTGGCTGTAGCGGGCGCGGGCCGCGGCCGCCGCCACCAGGGCGATCTTGCGGGTCAGCCAGGCGTCGTCGATGCCGGTGCCCCGGCCGGTGACCGAGGCGGCGGGCAGCTCGGTGAGGCTGGCGATGAGCGCGGCGGACGGCGTGGTGTTGGCGATGCCCATGTCGCCGGTGACGAGGCAGGCC
This sequence comes from Acidimicrobiales bacterium, assembly GCA_036558145.1. Lineage (GTDB taxonomy): Bacteria > Actinomycetota > Acidimicrobiia > Acidimicrobiales > VFJN01 > ZC4RG19. Next base: position 220 of record DATBGF010000724.1, on the reverse strand, counting down.
GCGCCGCCCTGCACCAACCCAGCCGCCGCGGTGGCGCCGACGTCGAGGGCCTGCAGCGCCTCGTCGACGGACATCGCCGGCCCGACGGTGAGGTCGGCGGTGCCCCGGCGGACCTTGGCGTCGGTGAGGCCACTGTGGGGCTCGAACGTGGCCGCCGTCCCGACGTCGATCACGACCACCTCGGCCCCGGCCTGGCGGGCGAGGACGTTGATGGCGGCCC
>DATBGF010000723.1:0-3272 GCA_036558145.1 Acidimicrobiales bacterium | reverse complement strand
GCCGAGGAACATGTGCTCGGTGCGGCACAGGCCGATGCCCTCGGCCCCCAGCTCGCGAGCCTTGGCGGCGTCGGCCCCCGTGTCGGCGTTGGCCCGCACGGCCAGCCGGGCGCGGCGGGGGTTGCGGCCGTGGCGGATGGTGTCGGCCCAGCCCAGCAGCGTCTCCAGCTCGGGAGGCGCCTCGGACGTGGACAGCTCGACCTCGCCCAGGACCACCTGGCCGGTCGTGCCGTCGAGGGAGATGACGTCGCCCTCCTTGACCGTGACACCTCCGGCGGTGAACGACTTGCCGGAGATCTTCACCTTCTCGGCGCCCACCACCGCGGGGATCCCCCAGCCGCGCGCCACCACCGCGGCGTGGCTGACCAGGCCGCCCCGGGCCGTGAGGATGCCCTCGGACGCCTGCATGCCGTGCACGTCCTCGGGCGAGGTCTCGTTGCGGACCAGGATGACCTTGGCACCCCCGGCCGCGGCCTCGGCCGCGTCGTCGGCGGTGAAGTAGACCTGCCCCACCGCCGCGCCCGGCGACGCCGCCAGGCCGGTGGCGATGACCTGCATGTCGGACGAGGCGAACTGGGGGTGCAGGACCTGCTCGACGTGGTCCTCGGTGATGCGCTGCAGCGCCTCCGGGCGCGTGATCTTCCAGCCCCGGCGCCGCTGGTTGGTCATGTCGACCGCCATGCGCAGCGCGGCCCGGCCGGTGCGCTTGCCGACCCGGGTCTGCAGCATCCAGAGCTTGCCCTGGTCGATGGTGAACTCGGTGTCGCACATGTCGCGGTAGTGGGCTTCGAGCTTGGCGAAGATGGCCAGCAGCTCGTCCTTGATCCCCGGGAAGTGGTGCCCGAGGTCGTCGAGGTTCTCGGTGTTGCGGATGCCGGCCACGACGTCCTCGCCCTGGGCGTTGACCAGGAAGTCGCCGTAGGGCTTGTCCTCGCCGGTGGCCGCGTTGCGGGTGAAGCCGACCCCGGTCCCCGACTCGTCGTCGCGGTTGCCGAACACCATGACCTGGACGTTCACCGCGGTGCCGAGGTCGTGGGGGATCTTCTCCCGATCGCGGTAGGCCCGGGCCCGGGGGCTGTCCCACGAGGCGAACACGGCCTCGATGGCGCCGCGCAGCTGGCGCTGGGGGTCCTGGGGGAAGGCCTTGCCCGTGCGCTCCTTGACGTGCTTCTTGTAGATGACGCACAGGTCGCGCAGTGCCTCCGCCGGCAGGGCGGCGTCGCTGTCGACCTTGGCGTTGCGCTTGGCCCGGTCCAGCTCGGCGTCGAACTCCTCGCCGTCGAGGCGCAGCACGATGCGCGAGTAGAGCGCGATGAAGCGGCGGTACGAGTCGTAGGCGAAGCGCTCGTCCGAGGTGACCAGCGCCAGGCCCTTCACGCTGCGGTCGTTGAGGCCGAGGTTGAGGACCGTGTCCATCATGCCGGGCATCGAGAACTTGGCGCCCGAGCGCACGCTGACGAGCAGCGGGTCGGACGGATCGCCGAGGCGGCGCTTCATCGTCTTCTCGACCCGGCCGATGTGGCGGGAGACCTCGTCGGTGAGGCCCTTGGGCCAGCCCGAGCGCATGTGGTCGCGGCAGGCGTCGGTGGTGATCGTGAACCCCGGGGGCACGGGCAGACCGAGCACCGAGGTCATCTCGGCGAGGTTGGCGCCCTTGCCACCCAACAGATCCTTCATGTCCATCGGCGGCCGTGGATGGCGGTGATCGAAGGCGTAGACGTACGGCACGTTCCGACTCTACGCCCACTTAGAACGTGCACGGACAGGTCACGTGGACTCGTGTCGCGATGCTGTGTTGCCTGGAGGCCTCGCTGTCGAGCTGCGGCCCGGCCACCAAATCGCGGACTGTTGGGCTGCGGCTCACGCCCTGCCGCTCGGCCTGCCTACCCAGTTGGACCGAAGCGTTCGACGCGGATGCGCTCGACGGGCACGCCCACGTCCACCAGGAGCCGGCCGGCCGCCTCGACGAAGCCCGCGGACCCGCACAGGTAGGTCGTGGCGCCGGGCTCCGGGGGCGGCAGCAGGTCGTCGGCCGTCAGCCGCCCCGGGGCCCGCGCCTCGCCGGGCGGCGCCTCCCGGGAGTAGACGACCGAGACCTCCGGGCCCGCCATCTCATCCGCGTAGTAGAGGTCGGCGGGCGAGCGCACCGACACCACGAGGCGCAGCAGGTGCGACCGGTCGAGGCGCCGGGCCAGGCGCAGCATGGACATCAGCGGCACCACCCCCGACCCGCCCCCCACGAGGAGCGCGGGCGCGCCGGCGTCCCAGACGAACCAGCCGCCGATCGGGCCCCGGACCTCCAGGTCGTCGCCGGCCACGACGACGTCGTGCAGGTAGCCGGACACCTCGCCGTCCTCCAGCCGCTCGACCGTGAGCTCGATCTCGCCCGAGTCGTCGGGGGCGGACGCCACCGAGTACGAGCGCGAGGCGGTGTAGCCGTCGGGCGCGGTCAGGCGCACCACGTAGTGCTGGCCGGCCCGGAACGGGCTCGGGCGCTCCAGCGCCAGGCGGAACGTCTTGGCCGACCCGGTCTCCGGGCGCACCTCGACCACGCGCGCGGTCTGCCAGCCCGTGGCCCGGGGCGGAGGGTCAGTCACCCTGGTAGCGCTGCTCGAGCCAGGGATCGCCCCGGTCGTGGTAGCCGTTGCGCTCCCAGAAGCCGGGGGTGTCCTCGGCCAGCAGCATCAGGCCCGACACCCACTTGGCGCTCTTCCAGAAGTAGAGGTGGGGCACCAGCAGCCGGGCGGGACCGCCATGCTCGGCCGCCAGCGGGCCACCGTCGAAGTCCCACACGACCCAGGCCTTGCCCCCGGTGACGTCGGCCAGGGGCAGGTTGGTGGTGTAGCCGGTGTGCGAGCGGGCCAGGACGAAGCGCGCCTCGGGCTGCGGGCCGGCGATGTCCAGCAGGGTGTCGACCGAGACCCCGCCGAAGCGGACGTCGAGCTTGGACCAGGTCGTCACGCAGTGGATGTCGCCGGAGTACGACGACGGCGCCAGCGCGTGGATCTCGTCCCAGGTCCACGTGGTGGGCCGCTCGACCAGGCCGTCCACCGTGAAGGTCCAGGTGGCGGTGTCGAGCCGGGGGGTGACCTCGGCGCTCAGCACCGGCCAGTCCGCCCCGGTGTCGTACTGGCCCGGCGGCAGCCGGTCACCCGGCGGGCGCCGCCCCCGTCCGAAGAAGCCGCGTGTCGGTGTGCCCATCGGCGCAGGTTAGCGGCGCCCGGACGCGCTACTGGTGTCCGTCCGTGGCGCCATTGCCACGGACGGACACC
>DATBGF010000722.1:0-6946 GCA_036558145.1 Acidimicrobiales bacterium | reverse complement strand
CCGGCCTGCCCGACGCCGACGTCACCACGGTCACCCGCCCGCTGTGGGTCGACCGGCCGCTCGCCGGCCACGGCGCCTGGTACGAGCTGTTCCCGCGCAGCGAGGGCGGGTTCGCGGGCGCCACCAAGCGCCTGCCGGCGGTCGCCGAGATGGGCTTCGACGTGGTCTACCTGCCGCCGATCCACCCCATCGGGGTCACCGACCGCAAGGGCCCCGACAACACGCTCGACCCCGGACCTGACGACCCGGGCAGCCCCTGGGCCATCGGCTCGGCCGAGGGCGGCCACACCGCCATCGCCCCCGAGCTGGGCACGCTCGACGACTTCCGCCGGTTCGTCGCCGAGGCCGGCGACCTCGGGCTCGAGGTGGCGCTCGACTACGCCCTGCAGTGCTCGCCCGACCACCCCTGGGTCGCCGAGCACCCCGAGTGGTTCCACCGGCGGCCCGACGGCACCATCCGCTTCGCGGAGAACCCGCCGAAGAAGTACCAGGACATCTACCCGATCAACTTCTGGCCCGAGCGGGAGGCCGACCGCCAGGCGCTGTGGAAGGCGTGCCGGGACGTGCTGCGCTACTGGATCGACCAGGGCATCCGCATCTTCCGGGTCGACAACCCCCACACCAAGCCGATGGCGTTCTGGGCCTGGACCATCGAGCGGATCCGCCGCGACACCCCCGACGTGGTCTTCCTGTCCGAGGCGTTCACCCGGCCCAAGGTCATGGCCAAGCTGGCCGAGGTCGGTTTCACCCAGAGCTACACGTACTTCACGTGGCGCAACGAGGCGTGGGAGCTGCGCGACTACGTCAACGAGCTCGCCTACGGGCCGACGGCGGACTACATGCGGCCCAACTTCTGGCCCAACACCCCCGACATCCTCGCCGGGCCGCTGCGCCACGGGCCGCCGGCCGCGTTCCTCATGCGCTTCGCCCTGGCCGCCCTGCTGGTTCCCAGCTACGGCATGTACTCGGGCTACGAGCTGTTCGAGAACGAGCCGGCCAGCGACACCAACGAGGAGTACCTGCACTCCGAGAAGTACGAGATCCGCCGGCGGGACTGGGCCGGTGCGGACTCGATGGTCCCGTTCATCACCCGGATCAACGAGATCCGGCGGCGCCACCCGGCGTTCCAGCGCCTGAGCAACGTCCGGTTCCACGGCACGGACAACGACCAGTTCCTGGTGTGGTCCAAGGGCTCGCCCGACGACGGCGACGTGGTGCTGGCGGTCGTCAACCTCGACCCCCACAACGCCCAGGAGACGGTCCTCCACCTCGACCTCGGCGCCCTCGGGGTGCCCTGGCAGGGACCCTTCCGGGCCCACGACGAGCTGGGCGGCGAGACCTACACCTGGGACGGCCCGACGCCGTACGTCCGCCTCGACCCGACCCAGGGCCAGGTCGCCCACGTGATGAGCTTCGGCTGAGGGTTGGCCGTTATAATAACGGCCTCAGTCGCCCGGCCGCCGGGTCGAGCATGCGTGAGGCGCTCCGGGGGGCCGTTATTATAACGGCGGCCCCACGGCGGCCGGACCGGGGTCGGTAACGTGGCGTCGTGCGCGGCGCCCAACACTCGTCCCAGTCGGTCGGCTCGTCCCTGTCGTGGTCGTCGCTGGGCTCGGTGCTCTCGGCCGCGTCGGTGGGGTCGGTGCTGTCGTTCGGCTCGGTGTTGTCAGCCGGCTCGCTCCTGTCGGTCGCCTCGGCCGGCTCGTTCCTGTCGATCGCCTCGGCCGGCTCCGCGCTGTCGATCGCCTCGACCGGATCGGTCCTCTCGATCGGGTCGCACGGGTCGGTCCTGTCGATCGGCGGCGCCGGCAAGCCCGCCACGGAGGCGCGGACGCGGGCGCTGGCGACCTGCCTGACCTTGGCCGCCCTGGTCGCCGCCGTGCACGACGCGCGCCGCTGACCGGTCTCTCTCAGCCGCCGCGGACCACGCGGCGCAGGCGCTGGGTCTCCTGGGAGGGCTCGACGCCCAGGTCGGCGAGGGCGGCCAGGGCGCGGTCGAGGGCCCGGCGGGCGGCCGTGCGGTCGCCTCGGGCCAGGGCCACGGCCACGAGCACGCCGTAGGCCTCCTCGGCCCACGGGTCGACCTCGACCGCCCGGCGGGCGACGGGCTCGGCCTGGTCCGGATCGCCCCGGCCCACCAGCAGCTGGCCCGAGCGGGTGGCGGCGGCGACGAAGCGGCTGCGGAAGTGCTCGCGCTCCAGCATCAGCCAGTCGGCGTCGGGGACGCCCTCGTGCAGCTCGCCCCGGTACAGCTCCACCGCCGCCAGATGATGGCCTAGCGCCAGCGAGGGCGTGCCGTCGGCCTCCGCCCGCGCCGCCTGGGCCACGTGCTCGTCGAACTGGTCCAGATCGAAGCGCAGCCGCTCGCCGGTCACCAGCGTCACCGCCTGGCCCTCGAAGCGGACGAAGTAGGCCGACTCCCGGGCCGAGCGCCACGGCTCCAGCAGCCGCAGCAGGTAGGTCAGCGTGACCCGCAGGTTGTTGGCCGCGGCCTTGGAGTCCAGGTCGGGCCACAGCGCGGCCACGATGGCGGCCCGGGTGGTGATCCGGTGGCTGACGAGGTAGGCCAGCAGGGCGCGCACCCGCTCCCGGCGCAGGTCGGGGTCGTTGACGGGCTCGCCGTCGCGCACGAGGGCGAGGGGGCCGAGGCAGGCGACGTCGGTCGTGTGCAGCGGCGGCGCGGGCACGGCGGCCAGCAGCGACCGGGCCGGGCGGGCGCTGCGATTGCGCCGGGCAGCCACCGCCCGGACCGCGTCGCGGCCCGCGGGGCCGAGCGCCTCCAGGATGGCCCCGCCCTCGTGCCGGCCGCAGGCCTCCAGGCCCAGCGCCAGCTCGACCGCGAAGCGGTGGTGGAGCGCAGCGCGCACCCGCTCCGGGTCGGACACGTCCACCGGGGGCAGCGGCCGGCCCTCCCGCAGGGCCACGACCGCGGCGGAGAGCGTGCGGGCGTACTCGACGGTCCCGCCCGCCACGCGGCTGTCCCAGTGCTCGCGGGTCGACGGGACCAGCACGTAGGTCAGGCACAGGCCGTGGCGCCACGTGCGCCGGTCCGGGCCGCCCAGGGTGCCGTGGGCCTCGACCACCTTCTCCAGCACGTTGGTGGCCGTGGCCTCGTCGTCGTCGGCCAGCGCCACCGCGGCCTCGGCCAGGCCCATGCGGACGGCGACCCCGGTGCGGTCCCCCTCGACGTGCTGGGCGGCGGCCAGGAAGCGACGGGCCTCGTCGAGCCGGCCGACGGCGGCGAAGGTGTAGGCGCTCTGCGTGAGCCCCACGATCAGGTTGCGGGCGATGCCCGAGGCCCGGATGCGCTCGACGAGCCCCGGCAGCGTCGCCACCACCTCGTCGACCTGGCCCAGCCACCAGCGGGCGACGAGGTGGCTGGCCTCGATCGTGAGCTGGAGCGCGCTGTCGGCGGCCGGGGGGATGCCGGCGAGGATCTCCAGCGCCGCCTCGGGCTCGCCCATGCCCGAGGTCGTGCTGGCCCGCAGCCAGTCGGCCATCCCCTCCCAGGCCGGGTCGAGCAGCCCCGGCTCGATGGCGTCGAGCGTCGCCACCGTGTCGGCGTCGTCGCCCTCGAGGTCGGCGATGACGGCGCGGCCCACCGCCGCCATGCCCCGGGCCAGGGCGTGGCCCATGGCCTCCAGCTCGAGCACGCGGGGGTACAGCTCGCCCAGCAGCAACAGGTCGCCGTGCCACCACGCGACGCGGCCCAGCAGCGCGATGGCGGCCAGCTCGCCCTCGACGTCGCCCACGGCGCGGCACCGCCGCATCGCCTCGCGCAACGGGTCGGGCGCCTCGGCCGGCGCCGCCAGCGAGGCCCGCAACCCGGCGCCCAGGGCCGCCCCCGGCGTGTCCTGGGCGTCCTCGGGCACCGCGGCGATCCAGCGGTCGAGACGCCGGGCCGGCGGGCGCTGCGGGCCGATCGCCGCGGCCCGGAGGATGTCGGGCAGCATGTCCCGCAGCTCGGGGTCGCCGGCCAGGCTGACCGCCTCGTCGTAGCGCTGGTCGGCCGTGAGGTGGCGGATGGCCCGCCGGCGCGCCGCCACCCGATCCTCGGCGGGCAGCGCCAGGGCCCGCACCGACCGCCACAGCGGATGGGGGACGCGCCAGCCCCCCGTGCCCCGGGCCACCAGCGGCACGCCGCCCAGGACGCGAGCCAGGTCGACCGGCTCGCCCAGCGCCGCGCCGGCCAGGGCGTCGTCGGCCCCGCCGAGGTCGGACAGCACGGCGAGCACCCGCCGGCGCTCGGGCCCGAGCGGCTCGAGCACTTCTTCCCACAGGTAGTCGCCGGCCAGGGTGCCCTCGACGCTGGCGGCCAGCTCGGCCATGGCCGGCCAGCCGCCGGTGACGTCGAGGCGCTCCACCGGCAGGCCCCGCCGGGCCGCGAACCCGACGAGCTCCTCGTCCGAGAAGCGCAGGTCCTCCTCGGCCAGCTGCAGGACCGCGCCCTGCGTCATGAGCCGGGCCACGGGCACGGACGGCGCCCAGCGGCTGGCCAGCAGCACGTGGCCGTTGGCCGGCAGGGCGTCGACCAGCGCGGCGAGCCAGCGGGCGCCGGGCGATCCGGGCGCCAGCCAGTGGGCGTCGTCGATCACCAGGCAAACGGCGGTCGGGGACCGCCGCCACACCGCGTCGGCCACCGCCGCGGGGCCGGGCGGGTCGGGGCGGGTGGCCAGGGCCGAGCCGGCGGGCCCCAGCGGTCCCGCGGGCGCCGCCACCGCGGCCAGGAGGTCCCGCGCCAGCATCTCGCCCTCGGCGTCGCCGGAGGCCAGGCCGAGCCACACGTCCTCGCCCCGGGGGGCCAGCCGGTTCTCGGCGACGGCCTGGGCCAGGAGCGTCGTCTTGCCCAGCCCGGGGCCGCCCACCACCACGGTGACCCGGTGCTCCCAGCGGCCCAGCAGCGCGCGCAGCAGGCGCGGTCGCGTGAGCGAACCTGACCTCGGCTCAGGTGGCTCGAACCGGAACGAGCGTGGCATGTGCCGAGCCAGGCTAAATCGGCTACCCGCCCGGCGGGGTGACGAGTCCCCTACCAGGGACTTCGCGCTCGCTAATGGGCCGGCGGGAGGGTTAGCGGGCTCGGCGGGGGACCGGGGCTGCGCAGGCGGGCGGCGGCGGCACCGGTCCCCCGCCGAGCGTCCCGAGGGAAGGGCGACGATGGCGGACAGCAGGGTCGACGAGGTGGCGGACGGCATCTACCGCATCTCCACCTGCCTGCCTCACGCCATCGCCGATCGGGATCTGACCGTCAACCAGTTCCTCGTGCTGGCGGACGAGCCGCTGCTCTTCCACACCGGCCTGCGGGCCAGCTTCCCCGAGACCGTGGCCGCGGTCGACCGCGTCCTGCGCCTGGAGCGGCTGCGGTGGCTGTCCTTCGGGCACGTCGAGGCCGACGAGTGCGGGGCCATGAACCAGTACCTGGCCGTCGCCCCCCAGCTGGAGGTGGCCTTCGGCGCCCTCGGCTGCCGGGTGTCGGTCGACGACATCGCCGACTCGCCGCCCCGGCGCCTGGCGCCCGGCGAGGCGCTCGACCTGGGTGGGCGGCGGGTGGTGGTCGTGCCGACCCCGCACGCGCCGCACAACGCCGAGTCCCAGGTGCTCTACGAGGAGACGACCGGCACGCTGCTGTGCGGGGACCTGTTCACCCAGCTGGGCGACGGTCCGGCCGTCACCGGCGACAGCCTGGTGGAGGCGGCGATCGAGGCCGAGGGCGTGCTCTGCAGCGCGGCCCCGGGCGATGTCGTCCCGGCCACGCTGGAGCGCTTGGCCGACTTCCAGCCCCGGACGCTCGCGGTCATGCACGGGTCGTCGTTCGAAGGGGATTGCGCCGGGGCGATGACGGATCTGGCCGCGGCCTGGCGCGGCCGGTGGGGGTGACGTCCCGGGCGGCCGGCTTCTCCCCGCCCGTCGCCCGGGACGGCATCCCGATCCCCCCTTCCGGGGGCCGCCCGGCTTACCATCTGGCCATGTCACCCGAGGAAAGCGACGATCCCGGCGCCGACACGGCGATGTTCCGGGCCTTCGTCGAGGACGGCAACGAGCCGGCCGCCGCTCCGGCCACGAACCGGTGGGTCCTCCCCGCCGTCATCGTGGCGGTCGTCGTCGTGCTCGTCGCCGTGCTGCTGATCGTCTAGCTCCCGCCGGCGCGCGGGCTGCGGAGGTAGGCCACCAGCAGGTGGACCAGCTCGTCCGCGAACGCGTCGACGTCGCCGCCCGTGCCCTGGAACCGGTGGGTGAGCGACTCGATGGTGGCGACCACGAACCACGCCGCCAGCGTCGGGTCGGCGACGTGCACCGTGGGGTCGGTCCGGAGCAGGCCGGCCCCGGCGGCCACCGCGGCCGCCTCCAGCTCGTGCAGCTCGGCCAGGACGTCGGGCGGGCGGGGCGCCTCCTCGAACAGCACCCGGTGCAGCTCGGGATCGCCCCGGTGGTTGGCGACGGCCGCGTCCACGAACGACCGGAGCGCCCCTTCCAGGCCGATGCCGGTGCCGGACTGCACCCCGGCCTGGACGTCGGCCAGCCGGTCGGCCACGAGCGCCACGCCCTCGGCGGCGTGCTCGCGCATCAGCTCGGCGGCGAGGGCGTCCTTGTTGGGGAAGTACTGGTAGAGCGATCCCACCGAGAGCCCGGCCTCCGCCGCGATGTGGTTGGTGGTCCCGCCCGCGTAGCCGCGCTCGGCGAAGACACGAGCAGCCGCGCCGAGGATGCGCTCGCGGGTGGCCCGGGACCGCCGCTGGCGCGGCGTCTTGCGAGGTTGCAGGCGGTGGATGGTGGCGGACATGGTCGGATCCCGAGTGGTGCCGGATGCGAGTATCGAATACGAGCAATTGCTCGTACCTTGCGCCCCATGGCCGATCCCGGGCAAGCCCGTCCCCGCACGGTGTCGATCGCCACCGACCTCGAGGCCCCGGCCGCCCGGGTGTGGCAGGCGATGCTGCTCCCCGCCACG